>CAMNNR010000111.1 GCA_946545675.1 uncultured Thermoplasmata archaeon
CGGGCCTTGGTGAATCCCAGTGCTGCGGATTTCTTGAACCATTCCATTGATTTGCTGTAATCCTGGTCGAATCCGTTGCCGTCGCGGTACATGGTACCGATGTTGTACATGGCCTTGGCACTGCCCATGTCCGCCGCCTTGACGTAAAGATCGTAGGCCTTGGCATAATCCTGGGCGGTCCCCCTGCCTCCCTCGTACATCACGCCGAGGTTGTACGTGGCCTTCTGGCTTCCCATCTCCGCGGCTTTGGTGAAATACTCCAGCGCCTTGTGGAAGGACTGCTCCACGCCGGTCCCGTTGTAGTGCATGACACCGAGATAGTATATGGCGTCCACAGAACCCATATCCGCAGCCTTCTGGAAACATTCCACGGCCTTGGGGAGCTGGGAATCGTCTTCGGAATCGTAATAACCGTAGCCTTCCTGGAAAATAGCCTCGGCGCTGTTGGGTTCTGCCATATGGCTCTGAATGCAAGTCAGGTATATGTACAACACGGAGGAAGCGTCTGCCTCGATTTTCCCGACTCATCCGAATCAATTGACCTGATATACCGCCCGGGTGGATACCATACGTATGCCGGTGGATCCGTCGTTGTAGAAGGACGGAAGGGTCTCGGTGACATTGAAACCGTTGCGGAGATAGAACCTCCTGGCCGCAAGATTGTTCTCCTTGACTTCCAATTGAATGGTGCCCATACCCTCCATGGTGGCGAAATGCCTGAAGCGTTCGAGCATCATGGAACCGATGCCGCGGGAACGGTAATCGGGGCTGATGCAGAAGAGGGCGATGGAGCATCTGCCGTTGGAGAGCCTCGCACCGGCGAGGTAGCCTATCACACGACCGGAGAAATCGCATGCGACGACCTGCCCTGAAGGCCACTGTGCCAGGAAGTAAGAAACTACCTCAGGTGCGAAATATTCGTCGAGGGAGGAGCAGATGAGGGAATAGGCCTCGGCGACGTCCTCCTCGCGCATCTTCCGGATCTCCATATTGTTACCATCACCGATTGTTAACTTAACCTTAGCGGTATCTGGTTTGATTAATGCTACGCTGCGGAGGGTCTCTGCGATGGATTACGGCTACGAGTATGCCTACGACCAATATGATCAGGGCACTGAGAGTGTAATCGTTTACCAAAAGTGCCAGCAATCTGTTTTCCTCTCCATCGACACAGTAATCGAAGGTGCAGGAGAGATCGGTCCCCGAGATACGTACGGAAGCTGTATATGCCCCGGGTGCAGGGAGCTTCAGGAGTATGTGGTTGTCAGAGGTCCTGCGCACGATCCCGTCGCCTGTGTCCCATTCGTATTCGCTGTCATTAGGGCCGTTCACCGATAGCATCATCATCGGCCCGGCATGCGTCGATACCCTGACTGCGGTGATCTCCAGCCCCTCCTCCTCAGCAGTGTACAGGTTATTGCCGAAGTCCTCTTTGAACAGTGATGCGAAGTATTCAGCCACATACGGGGAATCCACGATAAGAGCGGCTTCGCGGTTGCGGAGGAGGGAGTTCGCCGTCCAGTTCACGGATCCCACCCATACCTTATCATCGGCTATGACGCCCTTATTGTGTATCAGATCGAACTTCTCGGTACCGCTTACCCCTATCGCCTTCACGAATGTGGCATTGGAGATCTGATTCACAAAGTTCTGATGGGTCTCCCCATTGGATTGAGAGGTGTCGAGGATGAATCTGACATCCACCCCGTATTCGGCGGCATCCGCGAGCCAACCTATCGGAGTGTCTCCCGCACTGTCCGCCATGGTGGATCCGAGGTCCATCTGCTCCGCATACACCCTGACCTCCGCAGAGCGGATGAAGGTCCTCAAAGCGGAAAAGGAATCGTCGGGAGAGAACACGGGGAACACCTTCGCTCTGACTTCCTTCTTTATATACTCCGGCACCTCATTGACTGAAAAATTGGTAACTGTTTTTGCGTTCGGATAAGCCTCCCTAAAAGGCACCACATCGCCGTATTCTAAAGAGAAATCGTTCTCGAACACACCCTCGAAATATCCTGCCAATTCTGCACTGCTGGCTACTATTCCCCAGCCCCTGTTTCCACCATCCCCTAGGTTGCTTTTCGTCCAATTCTCAGAGGTTACGATAGTTGTTTTTCCATCGATAACAATGTACTTACTGTGTAGATACAAGAACCTATAATCACTACACCCTTCCGGATTGATTAATCTCACCTCTGCTCCGGCATCCGAAAGGGTCTTCAGAAGCCCTATTTCCGTTGAGATATCGGTCCCCAGTGGGGTACCCTCGGCCAACACCCTGATTTTTACCCCATTTTTGGCTGTCTGGCACATTGCAGAAACAAGGTCCGGACTGGTCAAAAGATAGATAGAAGCATCGATAGAACGCCCCGCAGACAAGATTTCAGCCAGGAGAGGTATCCCCTCACTTTCAGGGAACGAGAAGGGGCTCACAAGGGCATCGAACCCCTCGGAAGGAACTGAGAGGGTACTCCAGCCCCTTTTCGTCTCTATCCAGTCCGCAGGCCTGTCTGTATCCCTTTCCCCTATGCGGAGCAGATAGTTCCCCGAGGAGCATACTGCGGGATCCCCGTACCACCCTTCGGTTCCCTTGGACTTCCCCCAACATACGCTATCTGCCAATCCGTTGCTGTAAAGCAGGAGTTCGTCGCCGGAATCCGCCAAGATGAAGTTCTTCCTCTTCTCCAGTAGGGGATCGCTGAAGAGTATACACACCCCGTCATGGTCAAACTCCCCATCAGAGACTGTGATGGTGCATCCAGGCTGCAGTACGAGACTCCCGACGAAGGTCAGACTCCCTTTTCCGTCGGTGATCTCGCAACCTTTCAGATCGATAGCGGATGAAGAGACATTCCCGATGATGAAGGCCTCCTCCTTCGGATGGACCTCCGAGAAGACAAGACCCTTCGAGGCGGCCTCGCTCTCGTCGGAAAAAATCAATGGCTGGCACATTAGCAATAACGCCAATATCGGAACGACATGACTGAGCTTATTCGAGAACGGCATACGCCTGCGTTGCGTTGCGATGATATAAACTCAGGACGCAACAGTTAGAAAGTAACAGGGGAAACCCTCCCCGAAGGGAGGGAAGGAATTTGACGGTTCAGAGCCCGCTTACGAGGTCCCTGAGGACCGAGTAGGGGTCTTTGGCCTTGACGACGCCGGAAGCGAGCAGAACGCCCTCGGCGCCCAGGGAAAGGGCTGCGGCGACGTCCTTGCCGGTCTTCACGCCGGCCCCGCACAGTACGCGGACCTTGGGGTTCACCGCCTTGACCTGCTCCACCGTGTCCTTCACTATGGAAGGATCGGCAGTGGTCACGGAGATGTCCCCTCCGATGAGCTCGGGAGGTTCGACCGCGATGTAATCGGGTGCGAATGCTGCCAGGACCTTGGCGTCCTCGACGGTGTTGGCACAGACCACGGTGACAAGACCGAGTTCGCGGCACATCTCCACCGCCTGGCCGACGGTCTCGGCAGGCACCTTGTGCTCAGCGTGGTTGATGAGGGTCCCGGCACACCCGCAGGACTTCACCATTGAGGGTGTGATCCACCCTGTGGCGGAACCGGGCTTGCGGGGGTCGACGTTCTGTGCGAGGACGGGTATGGTCACCGCCTTCGCCACGGCGGAGGTCTCCACCACGGGAGGGCAGGCCACGATCTTCGCACCGGTCTCGGCGGCCACTTCCTGACAGGCCCTGGCGAGGTTGGCGGCGTTCTCACCGTCGACCTCGGCGTAGGCCTTGAAGTTTACTATTACTACTTTGGAACCGAGGTCACTCGACATCGGACTTGTCCTTCTTGGGGGCGCATCCTTTGCACTCGTCCTTGGGGGACACGAACCTCTTCTTGAGGTCCTCGAGCACTGCGGGCCTGGAGGTGTACTCCATCTCGTCAGCTCCGAGGATGGAAGGCATGAAGGGTCCCTGACGCCTCATGAGCACGGAAGCCTTGATGGCGTTCTGGCGGGCGAGGTCCCAGGTGTTGGAACCGAAGATGTCGACGGGCTTGTGGTCTCCGCCCTTGACTCCGGGTGCCTCAAGGCCCTGGAGCTTACCGTTGCAGAGCTGGAATCCGAGACAGCATATTCTCGGGGGTCCGTCGTAGTAGACGGGGTTGGAGTCCTCGGGGCTGCAGGGGT
>CAMNNR010000112.1 GCA_946545675.1 uncultured Thermoplasmata archaeon
CCCTTGTGTTCTTTGATATACCTGGATAGGGCAAGATCCTCCATCAGCCAGTAACCATGCTTTAATCCATACCAGTAGAACAGGGAACGGGCCACACGCCCGTTCCCGTCCTCGAATGGATGGATGAACGCCAATACGTAATGCAGGATTATGCCTTTGATTACAGGGTGCAGGAAATCGCTATCATCGTTGATGAATTCACAGAGTTGGCGTATCGAAGGATCTATCTCTTCATGCGGAATCGGCTGATGAAATACTTCTCCGGAAAAAGCGTCCTGTACAACGACATTGTCGTTATCGCGGAACACCCCTCTATACCTCTCCCCCAGAGTCCCATCGGTGACGATCTCATGAATCCTTCCGATCAGATCAGGCGTAAGCGGCTGTGATAGATTGTCTTTGATGAACAGCATTGCATGATAATTGTTTACGATCATGCGCTCTGATTTGTCTTTCGGGCGGAGGTTCTTGCGAAGAATCTCCTTGGCAACCTTGGTTGTTGTGACCGCTCCCTCCATCTGGCTGGATGCGATGGATTCCTCCATCGCCGAACTGACTGAGTAGTAAACTTTCTTATGGGTGTCGATTGCCTCAGGAAATAAACCCCCAGTCGCCATCGAATCGAATTCGCGCAGCAATCTCATCATATTGTCTGTGATGCCGTATTGGAACCGGGTGTTCCCGAATACCAAGGAAATGTTATTATCGGTGCGCACTAGCTTCATCCGTGCCCATACTGCATCCGGATGATATGTGCCAGTGTCTCTCATGCGAACTTCTGACCAATGTAAATATTTGGTATTGTACTTCTTCGCATATTCTCTCACGCCTTCGGAAAGAACCTCTTTCGACATTTGCTCATCATGCAGAAAAGCCTCTATCTCCGGGGGATTTCTGGGCACATGCATGATGAATCATCCTTCTCTAGGTATATATACCCTACCAATTCGGTGTCTGATTGGTAGGGTAATGGTTAAAAACCGAATGGACTGGATTGCTCAATCGATTGAGGATCTGAACGGTCGTAAAGCACAATGGGGTCCTCGGTGAAGATCGAATCGTTAACCACTATCCCACTGTCCTCATACGTTGCCTGGATAACATCAAAGGACGACCTCGCGTCCTTCAGAGGCAATCCCTTCTTCAGAGATATGGCCTCCTGGCACATACCGATGAAATGCAATGCCAGAATCTCCGCATCGAAGGAATTCAGACCCAAACGTTTCATGAAATACTCTATATTGAGCTTGTAATCGTCGCGGTGCTGGTGGAAATCCTCAGCGATTTCCATCCAGAACCCATCGTATTCGCCGGGGCCTGCCCGCCCGATGAAGGTTATGTACGATTGGATATATCTACCATTGTCTATTGGAGCGATTAGAAAACCCGCTGAACACTGACCAGGCATACTCGTTACGAGTCTGTTTCCGATGGCCAACGATCCGACAAGTTAAGGATTTAGGAAATATTTACAATCCGTTGTTTAAGGATTCAGGAATTTTTAAGACAATGCTCTGCACACGAAGGACCTGCAAAAAGACGGAAATCTACTGCATCTCCCCAGATACATGGCTATTGCCTGTGAGTCATTTTCTGGCACAATTTCGTGTATCACTTAACCTATTTGCATAGGGCTAGAAGATTTTGAATATACCGGAAAATAATGCCACTCGACCAATAGTATTGGCGGTGCACTCTTTGGCGTATACTCGCGGTATACTGCAGTATACAGAAAATGGCGTGGAGAGGGGGATTCGAACCCTCGGGTCGTAAACGACATCAGATTAGCAGTCTGACGCCTTACCAGGCTGGGCCATCTCCACAGTAAGTCGGTGTAAAACGTAGTATTATAAAAAAGTTGAAGGGTGGGGAGATTTTCCCGAGATCTTGGCAGTTGCGGATAAACGGTATATAGCCAGCCCCCTATTTCCACTCATGAAATTCCTGGTCATCACCGATCTTCACCAGGCAACGGATAATATCCCCTGGATAAACGGACTCATCGACGAATACTCCCCCGAAGCCGTACTCTGTCTCGGAGACATTACTGACATGGGCACCGGTGAACAGGCCGCAGACATCATCTCGCAGATAAAATGCAAGGTCTATGCCCTTCCAGGCAACTGCGACCCCAGGGATCTCCCTCAGAAAATATCCGAGGTTGCGGTGGACATGCACGGCAAATCCGCCCAGATTGGAGACCTCTACATAGCAGGTCTCGGCGGTTCCAACATCACCATCTTCGACACCCCCTTCGAACTGAAGGAGGAAGAGATCGATTCCATGCTCAGGCCGATTTCCAAACCCGGCATGCTGCTGATGACCCACGCCCCATCCTACGATATATTCGATCACATACCTAACGGCACACCGGTAGGAAGTCCTGCCATCAGGAAAATCGTTGAGGACTTCAAACCCGTGCTGGCACTCTCAGGACACATCCATGAGGACTTCGGCGTGCAGAAGATCGGGGACACGGTGTTCTGCAATCCCGGCCCTGCGAAGGAGAAACGTGCGGCCGTCGTGGAGATTGCTGGCAAGAACGTTACCGTCAAGATGATAGAACCCTGAGCGGAAATCCGAAATCCAACAATATTTATATAATACTCAGGATTAGCGGGACTGATTAACATGGCACAATGGCAGGGTCAATCAAAAAGGAAATCCACCGGTGGAAGGCTTGTCCTCGCCCGTGGAAAGAGGAAATTCGAAATCAGCAGGGAAAAGCAGTACACCAAGCTCGGAGCAGAGTCCCGCAGGCAGTACCGCGGACGCGGTGGCAGCGTGAAGACCGGTATGCTCGCTGGCGAGTACGCAAACGTTGTTGACAAGAAGACTCAGACCGTCAAGAAAGTCAAGATCCTCAATGTTATCGCAAACCCCTCGGACCCCAACTTCGTCCAGCGTAACATTATCAACAAGGGCGCTACCATCAAGACCGAGATCGGAGATGCAATCGTCACCTCCAGGCCCGGACAGGTCGGCGCTATCAACGCAGTCCTTCTGAACTGAAATTAAAATCATTTTCCGGGGCCTGCCCCCGGAGCCATACTTTTCTTTGGCTAAACTTAAATCTGCAGTACCCTATGGAGGTACGATTATATGGCATACGACGACGAGACCGCAGTAAGGCTCTGGCCCGAATACTTTGACTCCAGACGTACACGCGCACAGGGGAGGAAACTTCCCAAAGAGTTCTGTGTCGAAAGGCCGTCGCTCGATATGATCGCCAAAGGTGCAATCCTTCTTGACCTTGAATACAAGATCGAGGAGGAATCCGCGTACCCCGGTAACTGGGCCGCCAAAGGCGGATGCGTACGCGTAGAGAAAGGCAAGATGAAGAAGACCGAGATCCTTGCTGAGATCGGTAAGATCCTTGTCAAGAACCAGGCCTGAATATGATAACACCGCTGGATTCCAGGGTGATGGATGCCAACGCTGAAGCCCTGGGCATCAGTGTGAAGGAACTCATGGGCAATGCCGGAAAAGCGGTCTCGGAATTTCTGACAGAGACATACCCGGATGCCCGCTTCGCATTCTTCTGCGGGCATGGGAATAACGGTGGGGACGGATTCGCTGCAGCCTGCGACCTGCCTCCTGAAAAGGTAAAGGTATTCTGCATCACTTCCCCCGAGAAGATTAAGTCCCAGACAGTGAGATATTACCTGGAGCAGACCGGAAAGGCCCCCGTACAAACCGACTACTCAGACCGGGATTTCGACGTTCTGGTGGATTGCGGACTCGGTACGGGATTATCAGGAAACCTCAGACCGGAATATGCAGAATTCGTCAGATTCGCCAATTCCTTCGAAGGCCCCGTCGTATCGGTGGACATTCCCACAGGTTCGGGTACAGATATTAGTGTGAAAGCCGATATCACCGTGACATTACACGAGGTGAAAACCGGGATGACCGAAGAGAACTGCGGGAAAATAATCGTGAAAGACATCGGCATGCCCGAAAAAGCCTATTCCGAAACAGGTCCGGGAGATATGCTGAGATATCCTGTCCCCGCAGCAGACAGTCATAAAGGATTCAACGGGAATCTTCTGATCATCGGCGGCGGACCGTATTTCGGCGCTCCTGCCATGGCC
>CAMNNR010000113.1 GCA_946545675.1 uncultured Thermoplasmata archaeon
TCGCCACCTACTCCAAGGACACCGTGGACACCTTCGACCACAAGGCCGCCATGGGCTTCATCTACGTTTGGGGACTCCCCGACCAGACCGCGGCCCGTGCCCACGCACCCAAGAAGAAATCCGCCAAATCCAAGAAGCAGTGATGCAGATGGCAGGGAAGGCACTTTGGTCCGGCAGGTTCGAACAGGGAATGGACGAGGGCACCCTCCACTTCACGTCCTCGCTCGACGTCGACTCCAGGATGGCATTCTACGACATCATGGGGTCGCTGGCCCACGTCCGCATGCTGAAATCCTGCAAGATCATCCCCGGCGAGGATGCTGATGCAATCACCGACGGCCTCAGGAAACTCGCCCAGGAGCTCAAGGACGGAAAACTCGAGATGGACTACACCCTCGAGGACGTCCACACCAACATCGAGTTCAAGCTGACCTCGATGATCGGTCCTGCCGGAGGAAAACTCCACACCGGCAGGAGCAGGAACGACCAGGTCGCCACCGATTTCAAGATGTATCTCAGGGATGCGGGACTGAACTGCGTGGATGCTATCGACAGGCTCATCGCCTCCCTCCAGGATGTGGCGAAATCGAACCGCGAGACCATCCTCCCCGGCTTCACCCACATGCAGCACGCCCAGCCAGTGACCCTTGCACAGCACATGCTGGCACATGCGTTCAGACTGGGCAGGGATGCGGACAGGTTCATGGATGCCCTCGAGAGGATGAACAAGTGTCCTCTCGGATCCGCAGCACTAGCCGGGACCACCTACCGCATCGACAGGAAACTCACCTCTGACCTCCTCGGGTTCAGGGATCCCACCGAGAACTCCATGGACACCGTCGGCAGCAGGGACTTCGTCACCGAGCTTGCCTTCGACGCATCCATGGCAGCCATCAGCCTCTCCTCCATCTGCGAGGAGCTCGTCCTCTGGTCATCCCAGGAATTCGGCTTCGTGACCATGGACGACAGGTACTCCACCGGCTCCTCCATAATGCCCCAGAAGAAGAACCCCGACATCTGCGAGCTCACCAGGGGTAAGACCGGCAGCATCATCGGCAGCCTGGTGACCATGCTTGTCACCACCAAGAGCCTGCCCCTTTCCTACAACCGCGACCTGCAGGAAGACAAGAGGCCCGTCATGGATGCCCTCCAGACCCTCACCGACTGCGCCAACATCATGGCCAAGGTCGTCTCCACCATGAAGATCAACGACGCCACCATGATGGAGGCCACGAAGAAAGGGTTCATCAACGCCACCGACCTCGCCGACTACCTCGTCACCAAGGGCATACCCTTCAGGGAGGCCCACGGAATAGTAGGAGAGGCGGTGAGGTTCTGCGAGTCGAAGGGCATCTACCTCGACGATCTGACCCTCGAGCAGTTCAAGTCCTACAGCCCTCTCATCGAGGAGGATGTCTTCTCCACCATCTCCGTGAAGTCATGCGTGGAGAGAAGGGATTCATACGGCGGCACCTCACCCGCATCCGCGGATGTGCAGCTTGCCATCTCCCTGCAGGAACTCTTCGACAGGGAGACCGCGGTAAGGCAGAAGGATATGCTGTACCAGAAGTGCTGGGAACTCCTTCTGACTCAGTGAAAACTCATGGGGCCACCGGCCCCGTAACCCTCTTTTTTGAACCGACACCTGGGTGCTGTCAGTTCAGCTTCATGCTCATTACATAATCCTCGCGGGTGTATCCCCCGCCGATATCTTCGCTGAAGCGATAATAATCGGTGAGACCGGCGCGGATGTACGCTTTGAACGCCTTCTCGTTCTTGTAGTAGACGTTTAGACAGACCTCGGAACAACCGTTCTCCCTCGCCATGGAGATCATTTTCATAAGTGCCTCATGGCCCAGCCCCTTCCCCCTGAACTGAGGTTCGAGGTACAGTTTGTTGATGTAGAATTTCCCGTCGTCCTGAATGTGGAATGAGTAAAGACCCAGGCGTTCGGAACCGTTGAAAACGTAGCCGAACTCGTAGCCCTCCGACATCGCTTTTTTTATCGCATCGGGACAGGTCCATGTCTGGAAGATGTATTCGGCTTCCTCGGGCGGCATCAGGGAATCAAAGACCTCATGCCAAATCGGATGCAGATACTCGTTGAGCTCCACAGCATCGTCCTGATCCTTCCTGATGAACTCCATGTGCGGCAGATATCCTCGAAGATGATAATGCTATGCGTACTGAGTATCTTATCTCACATGTACGATACATGTACGATACATGTACGATTCTCCCCCGTTCAAGATATCCCAGAGGATGCTGGACCTGGTTTTCCGTATCGGTGAGAAGGTCAGCAGCATAGAGGGTTACGAAGCTTTGGGCACCAGCCCGAGGCTTCGCAAGCAAAACAGAGTCCGCTCAGTGCATTCATCGTGTGCTATCGAGGCCAATTCACTTTCGTTGGGGCAGGTGTCTGACATCATCGATGGACGTAGGGCAATCGGTCCGGAAAAAGACATACAGGAAGTCAGAAACGCCCTTGATGCGTATTCCATGCTCGGCTCGTTCGACCCTTATTATCCGGGAGACCTGCTAAAAATACATTCTGTCATGGTGAACGGTAATGTGGAAGAGGCCGGAAGATTCCGCTCCCATGGGGAGGGCGTATTCTCAGGGGACACTCTGGTTTTCATGGCTCCACCGCCTGAGCAGGTCCCCAAAAACATGGAGAACCTGTTCGCCTGGTTGAATGGGACCAGAGGAGATATCAGTCCGCTCATAGCCTCATGCATATTCCACTACGAGTTCGTTTTCATACATCCGTTCGCAGACGGAAACGGCAGAATGGCGAGATTATGGCAGACTGCCATACTGGGTGCCTGGAGAGGTATCTTCCACTGGATCCCTGTGGAAAACCGGATCGAGATGGCACAGCGGGAATACTACGATGTCATAGACAGATGCAATACCAAAGGCAGTTCCGAAGATTTCGTGGAATTCATGCTCCTGGCGATACTCAATACCCTGGAGGATTCGGAGAAACTACTGAAGGACTCTGCAGCAGAAGTACCTGCACAGGTGCGGAAACTGATCGATATCATGGAGGACGGGATCTGGTACACCTCCAGACAATTGATGGACAGAGTTGGTCTCAGTTCCAGACCCACATTCCAGAACAACTATCTAAGACCGGCATTGGCAAGAGGCACAGTCGAAATGGAGTTCCCGGACAGCCCCAGAGCCAGAGGCCAGAGATACAGGATTGGCAAAACCTGATACACGGAAAAGGCACCCTCGTTAGTGTACATATTTCTGAATGTGTCAATACGGGAGACCGTAGGTTTTAACAATGTTAACAGTTTCTGGGCGCGTACTGAGGATACCTCATGTCGTTAGAATCGTTCATTGACCAGGTTTGGGAGTTCGACGATATCCTGTGGAACATCCCGTTCGCCCTAATCATCACGCTAGGTATCTACAGCACACTGAAATTCAAAGGAGTGCAGTTCGTCCAAATCAAGGAGATGTTCCGCGTGACTTTCTCCCTTGAGAAGGGAGCCAAGGACAAGATCACCCCGTTCCATGTATTCTGCGTCAGCATGGGCAACCGTATCGGTGTCGGGAATATCGCAGG
This sequence comes from uncultured Thermoplasmata archaeon, assembly GCA_946545675.1. Lineage (GTDB taxonomy): Archaea > Thermoplasmatota > Thermoplasmata > Methanomassiliicoccales > Methanomethylophilaceae > Methanomethylophilus. The sequence continues at coordinate 3,581 of CAMNNR010000113.1, forward strand.
GCCCATAACGGCACTGATGATGGGTGGTCCCGGAGCCATCTTCTGGATGTGGGTATTCGCTACCCTCGGAGGCGCAACCAGTTTCGTCGAGACCACCGTCGGTCAGATCTTTAAGAGCAAAGACTCGAACGGAGACTATCTCGGAGGACCAGCCCACAATGTGGCTAAAGGTCTGAGATCCAGGAAATTGGGTATACTGATGGCCTGTCTTATGATTGCAGTGTACGTCAGCGGATATATCCTCTCTGAGATCTCCACCATCTCCACTGCTTTCACCGGGGCCTATCAATTCGAGTACAACAACCTGGTGATCGCGTTCATCCTCGCAGTATTCGCATTCATGGTGGCACTCGGCGGTTTCAAGCGCGTTGCCCAGATCTCGATATACGTCGTCCCTGCCATGGCCGTGGGGTGGGTCATCCTCGCCCTCGTTGTCATCCTGATGAATATCGGCGGTCTTCCACAGGCCATCTATGCAATCTTCAACTGTGCGTTCAACCTCCCT
>CAMNNR010000114.1 GCA_946545675.1 uncultured Thermoplasmata archaeon
CGGAGGCCTCGACCTCTTCCCCGAGAGAAATTCGCTTTCGTCGGGTGCATGATACGAAGTCAGTCATATAACCGACCTCGGCAAAATCGTTGTATAGCTAGGTTGTATATAAACCCTCACTACCCACGTTTTTATACGCTCTGGATGGTCAAAAACTGACTCATTAATCCGTGATTGTCCACGAATCACTCGATGCGTCGCATCGGGCAAACGGTGTACACTGGTTTCCTATTAAAGGCTTAGGGTTCGGCAACCGTTCAAGGCAGGAATAGTGTGAAAATCAGACCGGGGATATCCTTCTTCAACTGGAAGAGATCGGCATAATAGATGGACATCCTGTCCTCGCTGTGCACCCTGCGTCCCAATAATCTGGAAAGTACAGATACCTCTGTCCTGCCGTCTACCTTCCATCCTCCGGACTCGGAATTGGGGTCCGTGGAGATGAATATCGGGAGTTTAAGCATGATCTTCTCCTGATCGGTGCAGAACCCGTCAAGGAAATCTATGCCGCTGCGGTCGAAGGAGCATACGCCTCCGCCCTTGGTTTCGTAAGTGTACCCTCCGTTCTCGATGTAATCCATGAGGGAGCGGCGCTTTACCGGCATGTTGCTGTTCATCCCGGCAATCATACGGGTAACATCACGGGGATCGTCCTCGATTCCGTAAGGCATGCGCCATGTATCCTCTCTATACAATATAAGAGAAGGGGTCAGTCGGAAAGGGGCATACGAGGGCGGACAACTGCCCCCGTATAAGGTTTAGTGCAATCACCTGGAGGGAGGCATCATGGATGCGGCCTCTTCAGGATGTTCAGCCATCCACTGCTTGGTATGGGCACCAACCTTATCGAGCATCTCCCGGTTTCTGCCTTTGAAACAGCAGTCGGGGCAGGTGTCACAGGGCCAGCCCTCCTCCTTGTGGATGCAATGGTCCAGCAGCGTAAAGGACCTGTCGAGCATGTCCTGGCATTCGGGACAGAGTTCCGCTTTTCCGTGCAGGTCGCTGCAGTACAGCCTTATCATCTTCTCGGTCATCATCTTCTTTACAGGTGTGTAGTCTGTCATCTTATCACTCTTGTATTTGATCGATTCAGCAGGGACCACTAGGGGAAGTCCTCTATGCTCTATGACCTCTGTATCGATTCCGTAAACGCGTTTTATGAGTTCGGGGGTGATTATCTCCGGTCCGCCGAACGCTTCGACCACACCCCTATTGAGGAACAAGAAGCGGTCGGAATAATGAAGTGCCAGATTGATGTCATGCATGGTCATTATGGTGCACATGCCGCGGCTCTTCACGGCACCCATTATCATCTGCATGGTCAGGTGCTGATTGGCGATGTCTAGGTTGTTCGCAGGTTCGTCGAGCACCAGTACGGAGGGCTCTTGCACGATGGCGCGGGCGATCTGGGTCTTCTGGTACTCTCCACCAGAGATCTGGTCCACGTACTTGAGGGCCAGATGCGACATGTCGAGTCCGCCGATTACCTCGCTGACCTTGTCTATGTCTTCGCGTGTCGGGCCCAGTTCGAAGTAGGGCTTGCGCCCCAGTAGCACCGTGTCAAACACGCTGAGCCTGCTCACGGGGACGCTCTGCGGGACGAACGCTATCCTCCTGGAGAGTTCCCTGGCAGACAAGCTGCCGATATCCTCACCATCCACCTGGATGGTTCCGGACGTCGGAGGCTGGACTCCGCACATGCACTTCAGGAACGTGGTCTTCCCGGTCCCGTTGGGGCCCAGGATGGAGATAACTGTGTTCTCCTCCGACCGGAAGGAGATGCCCTTCAACACATCTGGTGCGTTGCGCGAATATCTGAATGTGAGGCCCTTTACATCTATCATCTCCTGCGCCTCCTTGCAATCAAGATCGCTATGAACATAGGTCCTCCCACAGCGGAAGTTATGATGCCTATGGGAATAACCGTGGGGAACGCATAACTTCCCACCAGATATGCCAGAAGCATCACGAGCCCGCCGATAATTATCGACCCGGGCAGGACGAAGCGATTGTCCGTACCGAGGAATTTCCTCACGATGTGCGGCGCAATCAGCCCGACGAATCCGATGACCCCCATGAAGGACACGACGATCGACGTCAGGACAGCGGAGAGGATGAGCCCCACCAGACGTGTGCGGGCGATGTTGACCCCCAGCCCGCGGGCGACGTCCTCCCCGGACTCCATCGCGTTGTAATCCCACCTCTTGTAGAGGTAGTACGCGGCGATGACCACGAGCACCCCGATGAGAAGGTACTGTTCGTTCCAGGTGATTCTGCTGACCGATCCGAACTGCCATCCTACTATTGCGGATAACTTGGTGCTGTCCGCCATGAGTTGGACGAAGGACATGAGGGCCGAGAAAACGGAACTCATGGCCATTCCTGCCAGCACGATGGATTCCGGCGAGACATCGGTGATCTTCACTATCAAAAGCATGATCAGCGTACACAACATCGCGAATGCGAACGCACAGGCGGTAACCAGCAGGGGCTGGTTGATGGCGACAGTACTGCCCGAGATGCTAACGGACATTGTTCCGCCGTTGAAGAAAAGAATCGCAAAGGATGCGCCAAACGCCGCTGCATTGGATATGCCTAGCGTGAACGGTGACGCCATCGGGTTGCGGAGGATGATCTGCATCACCGCTCCCGCCAGACCCAACGCGGCCCCCGCTACGACGGAAGCGAGGATGACACGGATGCGGAGGTCCCACACGACCGTACTGTACCAGGAGTCATCGGGATGCAGGATGTACTTTATGATCTGCCACTAGGTAAGTCCCGTGTCTCCCAGGCGTATGATGCCGATGGACATGGCGACCAGGAGGACGGTGCACCCAACCAGGAACGCCACCTTGCGGTAAGAATACCTAAGATACCCCTCCGAAGTGCTTCCGGGAGTGTCAGATTTCTGATACATCTTATCCCGAAGTATGCCGGGCCGCAGCCCGGCAATGAGTTTCAGGCTGCCACAAAGGAGTAAGTGTCGCCGGTCTTTCCGACCTTGACTTGCTCCCAGAGTCCGGTGTATACGCCGGCGGAGGTTCCCCTGGCGCCCATAGTTTCACTGAGGTCGTCCCAGAGTGAGGATCCGACTTCGTCCCCGTACAGGCTCTTGTAGAACACGGTCATCTTGGACTTCATGTCGTCTATGGTGATGGTCCCGCCGATTTTGGCCTCCACGAAGTACGCATCGGCGATGACATTGTTCATCTCGTAACCGCAGAGGGCGGTGGTGAGGATGATGTAGATCTCCTTCTCGTCCTCGGTTCCCTGCAGGCCGTAGAGCCACTCGAGGATGGCCTGGTCATTGGGGTTGGCAAGGGTCTGGGGGGCGGATGGGTCGTAGAGGAGGGTATCGAACTGGTATGTACTGGTGAAGGTCTCCACGGATACCTCGGTGTAGAACGGGGGCATGGAGTATACCGATGCGGCGTTGGTGGCCCCGGCGAGCATCAAGGGGTGGAACATGGGGAACACAAGATTGAGATCTCCGGAACCCATGGCCATCTGCGAACCAGCGAGGTTCACTTTGTTGGTGGTGTCAGTGAGCTTGTGTGCGACGATGTCGTTCAGGGTGCTGTTGATGGTTTCGATGACCGCCTCATCCCTGTCGGATTCCTTGAGGACGTCACCGAGAATGTGAAGGCTGTTCTGGATGCTGGATGCGAGGACGAGGCCGGTGCCCTGCTGCTCCCAGAACATGTTGGACATGTCGTTGAGGTTGAGGACCACGAGGGGGCAGGCCTTGGCAAGCGCGTCACTGCTGATTTTATACTTCTCATAAACGCCAGTGGTCATGATGACAAGACTGGGCTTCTCGTTGGCAATCTTCTCGATTGACGCCTCGCTGAAAGCACCAATGGTGGTATCCTCGTGGGTCTTCATCTTGGACATGTCGTAGCAGTAGTAGTGGGGCTGCAGGCTGCCCAGGGCCATCTGGGTTTCCTGGTAGTCGACCTCGGTGACCTTCTCGTGGGCATCGAAGTACGAGAGGACCTTGAGGACGTTCCAACCCACGGCGACGATTCCGTTGTCGAGGTTGTCAGGCACGGTGACCTCTCTGCTGGCACTGT
>CAMNNR010000115.1 GCA_946545675.1 uncultured Thermoplasmata archaeon
CCTCCCGCAGCCAAACAACGCAGTCTTTTCGATTTCTGAGGCGATAGCATGATGGATCCCGCCTACAAGGAGACCCTGGTAAAACAGCAGTACCGTATCTACAACGACCACTCCGCCGTAAAACTGTGCGGATGGCTCAAGGAGAGCCTGGTCCACTGCAGGAACTGCTACAAGGAGGATTTCTACGGCATAGACAGTCACCGCTGTCTGCAGATGACCCCGTCCATCAACGAATGCACCCATCTGTGTCCGTTCTGCTGGAGGATCGAAGGGCAGGATTTCGAGGTCAAAGATTGGGCAGAACCCAAGGACATCCTCGACAACCTCATCGCGCAGCAGAGGCTTCTGATCTCCGGATTCAAAGGACATCCCGACTGCGATCTTAAGAAGTTCGAGGAGGCCATGAACCCCAACCAGGTCGCGTGTTCCCTGGCAGGTGAACCCACCGTCTACCCCTACCTTTCAGAATTCTTCAAGGAATGCCATTCCAGAGGGATGACCACGTTCCTTGTCACCAATGGCACACTTCCGGAACGTATCGCGGAGATGGAGACCCTCCCCCGTCAGATATACGTCACGGTCGCCGCTCCCGACAAGCAGACCTATCTCAAGGCCTGCCGTCCGAAGATAAAGGATGGATGGGAGAGACTGATGCAGACCCTCGAACTTTTCCCTTCCCTGGAGACCAGGACCGTCGTCCGCCACACCCTGGTGAAGGGACTGAACCTCATGGACCCGGAAGGTTATGCGAAGCTCGACAGGATAGCTGATCCGGACCTCATCGAACCCAAAGGTTACGTTTTCGTCGGAGGATCCAGGCAGAGACTCACCGTGGACTGTATGCCCGAATGGGAACTCATGAACGATTTCTCCAGGAGACTGGCAGACCTGATGGGCATGAGCATCCTCCGGGAGAAGAAGGACAGCAGGGTGCTCCTCTTGGGGCCCGAGGGAATGGAACTCAACGTCAGGAAGGCTTGGGAGAACGGATTGCCCAGGTCACCCCGCATTGACAGGATGACCCAGGCAGAATGATTGTTTTAGTTTCCCGCGATTCTCAGAACGCGGGATAATAGTAGGAGACCACCAGAAGGATCCCTACGATGTGAAGCAGCAGGAAGAGGTAATTCATCTTGAATTTCGGTTTCTGGGTCTTGTGGTGGAACATCTTCATGCCTGCCACGGCACCGAACGGACCGATGAATCCCAGGAAGAGCAGAGTGCTCTCCCTAACACGCCATTTCCCGTCCACGGCTTTGCGTTTGTCTGCCCCGTAGAACAGCAGGGAGACGATGTTGATGGCGACGTATATCACGATCGCCAGAAGAGCCGTGTTCAAGCCTTCATCCTCTCGATGAATGCGTCGACGTCCTTACTGAGACCCGCTTCATTCTTCTCGCTGCGGGTGGAGAAGAACACGCTGTTGCTGAGGTCGAACTTCTTGGTGACCTCGGCGCACTGGTTCTCGGCACGCTCGCCCTTGTACATGCAGGAGATGAAGAGCACGGTGGTCTTCTCGTTGAGCTCGCTGCGGTGGGCTTCGATGAAGTCCCCGACGCGGCCGTAGGGGTTTCCGGCGTGGACCCCGGTACCGAGTATGATGCGGGAGTATGCGGATATGTCGATGTTGGATTGCTGTTTGAGATCGAAGATGTCCGCGTCGAGTGCCTGTGCGATGTATTCGGCGATCTTGCGGGTCTTACCGGCAAAAGAGGCGTAGATGATTGCAGTGTCAGTCATTCCCAATTCCTTCTTAACTCCTGCATAGGGTTATCCCTAAAAAATATGACGAACGCTTATTAGATGCGAAATATATCTGCTCTGCATATGGCCTATACAACGAACATCATTACCGAGAGTCGGTGTCAGGAGCTGTATGCCAAATACAGCCCCGATGTGCTGTTCTTCGTCAAGGCGGACATCAACGGAATCTGCGTGGAACTGCAGACGGCGAACCGTGACCACATGGAGATGTGGAACGACAATTTCTACTCCCCTTCCGACATGACCCGCCCTCACGCGCGCATCATCTGCGTCACCGATCCCGCAGAGGAACTCAGGGTCGACTTCGACCCTACCTCGTTCACCGCCTTCCTCTACAACTTCGACTATTACGGATGGGTGAAGAGCATCGCCCTCGGCGTCTCCGGTTATATCCTCGAGGCATCGCAGGCGATCTACTCCGTCCACGGAGCCGCTGTGAACTTTGACGGTACCGGCGTGGCGCTCATCGCTCCTTCCAAAACCGGGAAGACCACCCAATCCTGGGGACTGCTGAGGGATACCACCTCCCAGCTCATCTCCGACGACTGGTTCTTCGTCACCTTCGGTGCCGGAAGGCCTTCGATCAGGGGATCCGAGAAGAACTGCTACATAGATGCCGACATCGGTGACGTATGGGAGCAGTACAAACCCCTGGTGAAGAACGTCGTCTTCGACAACAAGGGAAGAGGGATCGCCAACATCAGGTGGGTCGCAGGCAGGACCTCCGTGGTCACCTCCGCCTCACTGAAATACGTGATAATGCTCAAAAGGGATCCCGAGGACCCCGAGGTCAAACGCGAACTGAATGCGGATGAGGCGCTCGAGTACCTTGTCGCACACGACCTCTGCAATCCCCATCAGATCGTCAGGGACGATTTCAGGAACAAGCTCCGCAGGGATTTCTTCAGGAGACTCTTCACCGACTGCAAGACGTATCTCGTGAACACCACCCGCCCCGCCAAGGAGACCCAGGAGATCATCCGCGGCATCATCGGAGGCAACTGAGATGGCAAGCCTTGACCGTGCCTCCCGCGAAGAGGAACAGAAGAAACGCAACGCCAAGAAGCAGCAGAAGGAGGAGAAACAGCAGCACAGGGAAGTCAAGACGCAATCCAACAAGCGCAAGAGGGAGGTCAGGAACTTCAAGAAGGCAAGCGCGGCTCATTACGAGACCCGTAGCATGTTCCGCACCATGGCCCTCTCGGCAGGCGTCCTCCTCATCGCCTTCGCGGTCTTCGAAATACTTCTCATCGTCTGGAAACAGTTCCTCCTGCCTGCGGATGTGGACTACACCCGCGAGGATACCTACTGGCACCTGCTGAACATCGCGGACACCTGTGTCGGTTTCGTCATCGGTCTGACCGCCATGGACGCCTTGAACTACATGAACGACAACAGGAAGGCCCGCAGGGAGGAGGAGAGGGCGATCACCAGGCACAACAGGATCGTCAAGCCCTGCATCGAGATGTACCTCGCAAGGAAGAACAGCCTCATCACCCCCAACGGACAGAACGTCCAGATCTTCCAGGTCGTCACCAACGCCAACGTCCGCGACCTCAAGGACATGTACGAACCATCCGCCATCAACTCCGATGCCGGGAAGACGAAGATCGAAGCATACCACTACTATCTCAAGAAACTCAACACGGCTTTCCTGAACATGGCCGAGGATATCAACTTCGATTACAACCCCGAGATCTGCGATGCGATGATGAAATTCCTCAACGAGACTACCTACGGAATGGCTGCCGCCGACGCGGTCATGAGTTTCGGCAAGGAAGGTAACAGGACACAGAAGATGGCCATCATCAGGAAGATCAAGGAGGTCCCTGACGGTACTGAGATAGCTGATGTCGATGGTGACCTCAGCACCGTGTTCATCTTCATGCACATGATCCACGCCCACGAGGACGCACTGAAATCCTATCTGAAGGTCATCGAGGAAATCGATACCGAAACCGAGAGAAGACGCAGGAAGCTGATGTGAGTTTCCTAAAACACCTTTCATGTGAGGACGCCTCATGGGCGTCCCCACCCCTATTTTTAATTCCAAACTCAACACGTAAGTGTCAATTTGTTGGATGTATACAAAATCCATTCGAGATTCAGATACGATCGAATGGATTAAGATAATCACTAACAAAACATGACGAAAATTAGCGATTATTCGCCGATTTACTCTAAAAAGTTTATTTTATATAATCTATTTGATAGTAAGAGCGGGATTCACAGCATGGATTTCCATTATTCTCGATAATCTCATCA
>CAMNNR010000116.1 GCA_946545675.1 uncultured Thermoplasmata archaeon
AGAGGTTCTACCTCGACCACATGATGTACAGGAACAGGCTCATCTTCCTCGAGCTGGGAAGGAGGCTCTGCGAGAGGGGATGCATCGACGACAGGGAGGACATATTCTTCCTGGAGGACACCGAAGCCATCTCCATCCTCCGCGGAGGGGAGATACCCGATCTCAGGGAACTCATCGCACCCCGTAAGGCAGAATTCATGAAGTACCGCGACAGGCTCCCGCCGAAGTTCCTGCTTAACGGAGTGGACTTCGATGATGAGCCTGTGTCCCACGGAGCCACTCTTATAGGAGCCGCATCCAGTCCCGGGACCTACAAAGGGAAAGTCAGGATCATCATGGATGTCAGGGACCTCGGTCAGGTCGAGAAGGGGGAGATACTTGTCACCAGCAACACTGACCCCGGATGGACCGTCGTGTTCTCCAAACTTGGAGGACTCATCACTGAGACAGGTGGAATCCTCTGTCACGGTGCGGTCATATCACGCGAATACAGGATTCCCGCGGTCACCGCAGTCAAATCGGCGACCACCATACTTCACACCGGCGATCTGGTTTCGATTGACGGCAGCAAAGGAGAAGTCACAATACTGGAGGAAGAGGAATGAACGACAACCCCGAATGGAACGAGAGCTACTACTTCAACCTGCACGACCACGCCAAGGGCGTGACCGCCTTCATGAGGATAGGTAACAAACCCAACAAGAACGAGAAGTCCATCTTCCTCGTGGTCATCGGCAAGGACGGTATCCGCGGCATCAAGACCGCGGTGCCCTGTGACGAAAACCGCAAGTCCTGCGCAGGCCTCACGTTCACTGAGGAAAAGGACTTCTGGCACATAACCTTCAAAGGCCCGCTCTTCGACATGGCGGCCAAAGAACCTGCGCCGATAATGTCCTCCATGGACCTGAAATGGAAACCCGTCAACCCCGTGATGGACTATCACGACTGCGTCGATGCCGAGGGTGCGGAGCTTTCAGCTCAGACCGCTTCAGAACACTTCGAACAGTTCGGTGTCGTCAGCGGCAACATCACCGTAGGGGAGAGCTCCTACGACATCGATGCCACCGGCGAGAGGGACATGAGCGAGGGCGTCCGCGAATGGGGCTCCCCCAAGATGTGGCTCTGGCTCAACTCGGTCTACGGAAAGGACACCGGTTTCAATGCCACCAAACTATGCACCACTGCGGGAGACGTCGATGCAGGATACGTAGGTACTGCAGATGGCAATGACCCAGTGGTGAAGATCGAAGTAGACCTCAGCTACGGCGACAAAGGCATACCATCCGGCTACGACATGGTTATGCACGGCAAGAGCGGCAAGGAATATACCGTGAAGGCCAAGGTCATCGGCCATGCCATCGTCCCCATGGCAGGCAGCAGGGACATGATGATCGTGGAAACGATCTCCGAGACCGTCATGGACGGACGCACCGGTTACGGAATCGCGGAACTCCTGGTTCCCGCACCCAAACAGTAACTATCCATCCGTCCGCTGAGAGGCGGACGGCTCTGGACTTTCTAGAATTCTGATACTTAGTTCCTCAGAGTCCGAGAAGACACATTCCGCCGAGGATACACATCGGGATCAGCAGGTTGTCGATATCTCCGGGGCAGACCGCTTCCACGATTGCGGCGATGATTCCGGCTACCGCAGCACAGAGAATCCCGTAAACGATCTCCACAGTCTTACCGAGGAAGAGTCCCTGACTTGCAAGATACCCGTAGAATACGATCACGATAATGGAGAACACGAACGTAGCGGCGAAGACCGCGAAGGTACCTTCGAGGGATTTGCCGTTGATGATCTTGTGCTTCCCGAACTTCTTTCCGACGATGCTTCCGTAACCGTCCCCGCGTGTCATACCGACTATGGCGATGCTCGATGCGAGCCAGTGCTCTCCACCGATACAACTGCTGTCAAAGAAGAACGCGACGAGTATATTGATGGTCACCACATACAGGAAGAGACCGTAGCGGTGCCCCATATCGTTGGTGACTTCTCCCAATTTGGAATCCGATACAGGATTGCCGGGGAACATAGCCAAGAAAAGGATGATTGCAAAAGGCACGGCGAAGAAGACCAGCATGATCCAGTTGGCGGTGAACGCCCACCAGACATAGATGAACGAACCCACTCCGATATGGATGATCTTACGGTTATCCCAGTTGATGCCTTTCTTCTGAACGTAGAGGCTGAGACCGAGCGAGGCCGCAATGATGAGATAAACAACGACCAATGCGATGATATCCTGTACGTTCATCTGATAACCTTACAGGGTCAATTGATACAATATACATAACCCTTTGTTAACGCTGTTGAAGCTGTTAATGGTTTTGAGGGTGCCCCGAAGGACACCCATGGAGTTTTACTGCTTTTCCATCTCGCGGTCGACTTCCTGGACATCTTCCAGGGACATACCGCTGTCAGTGTGGACCTTGTCTCTCTGCTTCACCGCGTAATATGCGCCGAAGATGAAGTAGCCCGCGATCATCATTATTGCAATGACGACTACGGCGGCGATGATGAGGATACCAAGGGTCTCGTACTGACCGGTGATAACCATATACGCAACGAATATCACCAGCGCCACTATGACGAGGAGATAAAGGATTGCGTAGATATCCTGTGATTTCATGTTATCAGTTGCTTTCCTTAGGCATAAAAGGGTAGAGTGAGAGTGCCAGATCCTGGAGTGTCATGGACTGAATTACTACCTTTCCGGGTCCGGTAAGAGTGGTGACGAAGAGTCCTTCTCCTCCGAACAGTGCGTTCTTAAGTCCGAGCGAAGCGATATCGTACTTGACACCCTCGGTCCAGGCTACTGCGTTGGCGGTGGATACCTTGAGGACCTGTCCGGGAGCCAGTTCGACGATGTTGAAGTCTCCGCATGCGTGGATGAATGCGATACCGGTACCGGAGAGCCTCTGAAGAATCAGTCCCTCTCCTCCGAAGAAGATGGAACCGAGCCTCTTCTGGAAGGCCATGTCCATGTTAACGCTGTTCTCGCTGCAGAGGAAAGCGGTCTTCTGACAGAGCCAGGCACCTTTTCCTACATCCACATCAAGGATCTTTCCGGGTGCCTTTCCGGCAAGACTGATGAGACCTGCACCACCGGTGGCGGTGTAGTTCACCAGCATGAAGGATGATCCGGAGAGGGACCTTTTCAGTCCTGCAAGGAATCCTCCCTCCATCTTGGATTTCATTTCGACATTGCCGGACATAGTGACCATGGCTCCAGCATTGGAGAGGAGGGTCTCGCCAGGCTGGATTTCGGCATTAACAAACTGAAGGTTCGAACCAGTGATGGTGTACTTCATGCGAAGAAATAGAATTGCGCCGTATTAAAAACTACGGCGGACAAAATGTATAATAGAAGAAAAGGGGCCCATCCCCGAAGGGATGGGTTTGAAGTTTAAATTCAGATACCGAACTCAGACCTGGTGTTGATAACGTACACGAGGAGGATGAGGTAGAGGATACCCTCAACGATGCTGGCGATTGCGGTGATCAGGCTGGCACCGAGGATTGCGATTCCGCCGAAGACTCCGCCGATGAATCCGAGGAGGAAGATGATCAGGAGAACGATCCAGATGATCTTGTCCATTGCGGTCTCGTTTCCGTCGTTGATCTTTCCGTTTGCCCAGGTGAGGATGAGCCAGATGATGACTCCGACAACGATGTCAACGATACCATTGGCGAACTCGCCTGCGATGCAGTATCCGATACCGCCGACAATACCTGAAACAAGGCTGGCGTATGCAACGGCTGCGATGAACATGGAGAGTACCTGGAACTTGGAGTAGGAACCGGCTTTGATGTCCTGTCCGAGTTTGAAGTAGACGATAGCGGCAATGAGAGATCCGACTCCGATTACGGCGTATCCGATTTTCTTGAGCATTTCGTAGTCCTTCATTCCGTCGGTGATGAAAGGCGCAATGATGGCCAGGATTCCGGCGATAATCATGAGGATTCCGCCGATCCAGAGCAGGAGACCTGCGT
>CAMNNR010000117.1 GCA_946545675.1 uncultured Thermoplasmata archaeon
CGGTTTCATCGGCCTCGGCCTCATCGGCGGTTCCATAGCCCGTGCCCTGAAAGCAGCCCATAAGGATTGCAGGATCGTGGCCTACGACACTGATAAGAAAGCAATGTCCCAGGCGTACGAAGAAGGAATCGTAGACGTGCTCGTCGCAGACATAGATTCCCGTTTCGCGGAATGCGATTTCGTATTCCTCTGCGCACCGGTTTCCTTCAACATCGCTAATGCGGAGAAGGTGAAACCTTTCCTGAAGAAAGGTGCGATACTCACGGATGTCGGCAGCGTGAAATCCGAAATGCATGCCAAGATTCACGATCTGGGTCTTGACGGATGCTTCATCGGTGGCCACCCTATGGCCGGAAGCGAGCGCATCGGATTCGCCAACTCCAAGGCGAAGCTCCTGGAGAATGCATATTACATCGTCACCCGCACCGAGAAGAGTACCGATGCACAGGTGGAAAGGTACTGCGGACTGGTGAAGGATATCGGCGCCATCCCGCTGGTGATGACCGCTTCGCAACACGATTACATTACCGCGGCAGTGAGCCACGTCCCCCATGTGATATCCGCATCCCTGGTGAATCTCATACACGATAACGATTCCCCCGGGGAAGAGATGAAGATGATCGCGGCAGGAGGATTCAAGGACATCACCAGGATCTCGTCCTCCTCCCCTGTGATGTGGCAGCAGATCTGTCTGACCAATTCCGAGAACATCTCCAAGCTGTTACAGTCGTACATCGATTCCCTGGTGAAGGCCAAGGCAGCCATCGACTCCCGCTGCCCTGAGGAACTCATACGGTTCTTCGATTCCGCGAGGAAGTACCGCGAATCGTTCATCGACTCATCGAAAGGACCGATAAAGAGTGCCAACTGCATTCATGTGGAGATCTACGACGAACCCGGTACCCTGGCCGTCGTGGCCACCATCCTGGCCTCCAACTCGATCAACGTGAAGAACGTGGGCATAATACACAACCGCGAGTTCGAGACGGGTTCCCTGAGAGTGGATTTGCACGACGAGAGGGACGTCCAGAAGGCCAAACAGGCACTGGAGAAACACGGATACAGCGTAACCGTAGGATGACGTTATCCAAAAATAGCCGTTTACATATTATCGGGTATGCAACAGATAGATCTCGGACAGCTCGGTAAGTACGTCGACGCGGTTAACGACATCCAGTCGAAATGGATGCTCGTCACTTCCCAAAAGGACGGAAAGGTGAACACCCTCACCGCTTCGTGGGGAGGGCTCGGAAGCCTCTGGAGGAGGAAGGTGGCCTTCATCTTCATAAGACCCAGCAGGTACACCAACGAATTCCTGAAGGTCAACAACCACTTCACCCTGACATTCTTCAATGGCCACATGCAGGAGATGGGCTACCTGGGGAAGACCTCAGGCAGGGACGTCCCCGACAAGATCGAGAAAGCAGGACTCACCACCATGATGGTGGACGGGGAACCCACTTTCAAGGAAGGCCGTCTGGTGCTCATATGCAGGACCCTCTACGTAGATCCCATCGAGAGGGAGAAGTTCCTCGAAAAGGAAATCGATGACGAACTGAACCCTGACGGGGACAGATCGATCATCTACATCGCAGAGATCGAGAAAGCCTACGAACTCTGAAACCACAACCCCGGAGAAATCCGGGATTAAAACTCATTCATTTTTTACAAAAATCTCCGATTAACGCTAAAGCGTCCGCTATCGGAATGAAACAAAGTCGGGTCCAAAATCAGTGGGCTGCAGGACCGACGAAGTAAGAGACGACGAGGCAGACGATGACTGCAATCACCATGACGCCAACGATTCTTACGGTGGGGGTGTTAAGTTTGAGGATTTCCATTTCACTCACCAAGTGCTCAAGGCACCTTACACAACCAGTTAAGCCCCGCCAGTATTAAATTACTTTGGGTCGCCTCCCTGTTATATATCCAGAATTGCATCCTCCCTGCATGACAAAGGTCATTCTCCACACCACCATGGGCGACATCGTCATCAAGATGCACGAAGACATGCCCATCACCACCGGAAACTTCGTGAAACTGGCCAAACAGGGATTCTACGACGGTACCATCTTCCACAGGGTCATCTGCGACTTCATGATCCAGGGAGGAGACCCAGAGGGTACCGGATGCGGAGGCCCCGGTTATACCATCGAGGATGAGTTCGGACACGGACACTCCAACAAACCCGGATTCGTCTCCATGGCGAACACCGGCCAGCCCCACAGCGGAGGAAGCCAGTTCTTCATCAACACCAACGACAACGGCTACCTCGACAAGGAGAACACCTCCACACCCTATGCCCACCCCGTGTTCGGAGAGGTCATCGAGGGAATGGATGTCGTCGATAAGATCCAGAGAGTCAAGACCGACTTCCGTGACAGGCCTCTGCAGGACGTCGTCATCAACAAAGCCGAAGTAATCGAGTGAATTCACTTACGGGGGTCCATCCCCCGGTACCATTCTTTTCTAAAAATTCAGTAAGTCTCGAGGATAAGGTGTGTCCCGGAACGGAGATACAGCAGAGGGATGCGTACCTTCCTCGCCCTGCGCCTGAGTTCCTTGTCATTGGTGACGATGTACCCGTTCTCGCGAAGCGCCACCTCGATGACCGAATCGTCACCGTGGGAATCGCACTGCACGATCTCCTTGGTACGGGCAAGTGCCAGAGCCGCTTTTGCGTGACGGTTCGTCTCGGCAAGATGCTTCAATTCCCCGATGAGCGGACCAGGGACCACGAACCTCACGTCTCCAAGAATATTGCGGACTTCGAGGTCGATGTTCATACCGACCTCGAAAGGCATGAGTAAGGCGTTTGTGTCCAGTACTACCGTCTGCATGTTCACTGGTCGATGACGCCGTACCCGATGAGCCTCCACTTGTTGGAGATCCTACGGGAAATGGCGACCCTCTGTCCGGGCAGGATGCACACGGGGAGTTTGAGGATGACATCCGCATATCCTTCGCGGGCGCTCTTAACGACTCCGACGGTGGTGGCGGTACCTACGCTGAGCATCAGAGGCTCGTTGCTCTTGATGTCATCGACGACCAGGTCAGCCGCGGAACCCACGACACGGTCCATGAGGGTGGTCTTCATCTTGAATGAACTGACGACCTGAGGGGTCTTTCCGGGAATTCCGACAACCCTTCCGGTAAGTCCGTCAGATTTGGTGATGGCGGGGTCCAGTTCGGTACCGATGGCGATGAGACCTCCGGGAAGGACCTCCTTGACGCTCTTGTCTCCCGCATTGAGGGAGATGACCTTGGCGGTAATCCTCTCATAGGTGACCTTTCCGGCTGCTTCGACGCGCCTTCCGGGGACTACCTCGATCTCGTCGCCGATCTTCAGCTTTCCCTGCATCAGGGAACCGCCGATGACTCCTCCACGGAGCTTGTCGGGAGTGGTTCCGGGTGCATTGATGTCGAAGGAACGGGCGACGTGCATGATGGGCACTGCGTCAGCGTCCCTCTTCACGTTGGCCACGATTGTATCCTCGATGGCCTTGATGAGGAGGTCGATGTTCACACCGCGGTTGGCGGAGACGGGGATGATGGGGGCGTTCTCGGCAACGGTGCCTTTTACGAACTCCTTGATCTCCTTGTAATTCTCCATCGCCCTTTCGCGGGTGACGATGTCGATCTTGTTCTGGACGATGACGATCTTGTCGATACCGATGATCGAGAGGGCCATCAAGTGCTCCTTGGTCTGGGGCTGGGGGCAGCGCTCGTTGGCTGCGACCAGCAGCAGTGCGCCGTCCATCAGGGCGGCACCTGAGAGCATGGTGGCCATCAGGGTCTCGTGCCCGGGGGCGTCCACGAAAGAGACAGCCCTCAGGAACTCGGTGTCAGCTCCGCAGACAGGACACTTCTTCTTGGTGCTGTAAGCAGCGGAGCCTTCACAGTTGGGACACTTGTAGAAAGCCACATCAGCGTACCCGAGCCTGATGGAGATACCTCTCTTGATCTCCTCGGAGTGAC
>CAMNNR010000118.1 GCA_946545675.1 uncultured Thermoplasmata archaeon
ATAGGGAGAACAATGCGAATCCGATGCCTATCAGCAGGAAAATCCAGCGTTCTTTGACGATCCTGACCAGGAATCCGGTCAGCATGTCGACGAAACTGCCTTTGGAGCCGGAGAAGAACATCATGTGGATGAAGGAATCCAGCACCCCCATCGCTGCGAATATCGCCAATAGTGCCAAGATGGGAATGGATACCCCTGCGAGGAAAGCGAGCAGGTTGACGTAGTTCACACGATACTGTTTCTGGAACTTTGCGACCACCAGCAAAAATATGAGCAGATATACGATGAGGATCAGTCCTGTCGACTGCCTCAGCCAGAAGGACAGTCCCGCCAGGATGCCGATGATAAGCAGGCTGATATTCTGCCGGGTCAACGAGACTTCTTCCTCCTGTCCTAGAACCTTGAGGAGGAGATAGGACAGAAGGAACACGACGAAGTTGAAGAAGTATACGTAGTCGTAGGAGATGAAGATTCCCTCCGCGAAGAGTATCATCACCGATATCAGGGTGGACAGCAGGGCAGTCTCTGTGGGGAAGAACAGGCGGAAGAGTTTGAACGCCAACACGCCTGTCAGCACGAAGAGAACGGAACCGATGACCCTCCAGACGATGAGGTGGTCGCCGAACACCGCGTTGACCCCGGCGGTGAAATAGGTGTACAGCGGGGTGAACGTGAGTTCGAAGTCCGAGTACGGCATCTTCCCGCTGAGGATGAGATCTGCGTAGACCGTGAACCACCCCTCGGTAACGGGGGCGGTCTTGTTGAACGTCAGCAGGGACCATACGGCCGTGAAAACCACTATGAGAATGAGGAAGAATTTTTCATCACGAGTATCCAGCCAACGCTTAATCTCCGATACCCTGAGATCCATTTTCCTCCCCGCGTGGACTTATCATAAACTGCTATAAAAAGCCGTACCCGCCCGTTTAATGATGAATTGGATTGGTTTAGAGTTATTTTCGGGATGTCGCAAATGTCAACTTGACGAAATATATATTATATAGCCGTCACTCACACACTTATGTTCAATTCCCAGTTGAAAGCAGATCTGGATTACACGCTGGATAGACTTTCCGACGAGGAGAAAGCCAAGTTATCTGGAAAAACAGTCCTTATTACCGGTTGTGCAGGATTCCTTGGTTTCTATTTCATGAACTTCTTCAAGGAGTTCGGAGACAGGCTCTCCGTCAAGAACGTCATCGCCCTCGACAACTTCATGCTCGGAACCCCCGACTGGCTAGAGGATTTCAAAGAGGATAAGAGATTCATCATCCGCAAGTTCGACATCATCAAGGACAGGATCGAATCCATTCCCGAGGCCAAAGACGCGAATTACATTATCCATATGGCGTCCATCGCCTCCCCCACCTTCTACAGGCAGTACCCCATCGAGACCCTCGATGCCAACATCTGGGGACTCAGGAACCTCTTCGACTATTATGTCGAGAAGAAAGTCGACGGATTCCTGTTCTTCTCCTCCAGTGAGATTTATGGGGACCCCACTCCCGATGCTATTCCTACTCAGGAGGACTACAGGGGATTCGTTTCCTGCACCGGGCCCCGTGCCTGCTATGATGAGTCCAAGAGATTCGGTGAGACCATGTGCATGCTCTTCTCCCAGAAGTACGGCATGCCCATCGCCGTCGTCAGGCCCTTCAACAACTACGGCCCCGGCATGAGGCTCGGCGACAAGCGTGTCCCCGCGGACTTCCTGAAGAACGTGGTGGAGCACAAGGATATCGTCATCCTCTCCAACGGAAGCCCCACCAGGACCTTCTGCTATGTCGCGGATTCCGTGGCCGGATACCTCAAGGCCCTTCTGCACGGAACCTACGACTACTTCAACATCGGTGTCGAGACCCCCGAGATCACCATGGCTCAGCTCGCTGAGATCTATAAGCAGGCCGGAAAGGAGATCTTCGGCTACGAGGGAGAGGTCAAGTACGCCCAGTCCGAGGACAAGCAGTATCTCACCAACAATCCCCAGAGGAGATGCCCCAATATCGAGAAGGCCCGCAGGGTCCTCGACTACGACCCCACCATCAGGGTGGAGGAAGGGGTGCGCAGGTTCATGAGGTACGTCAAGGAAGACCTCGCCAACAAGGGGGCCAACTGAATGCCGGCAGTCACCGTCTTCGGACTCGGATTCGTCGGTCTGACCACCGCCCTCGGGTTCTCCCACCTCGGATACACCGTCTACGGTATTGAGGTCGACGAGCGCCGCAAGGAGATTCTCCGTTCCGGACAGCTTCCTTTCGTGGAGCCCTATATGGATGAGGTCCTGAAGGAGCACCTCGGCAAGGACTTCTTTGTCTGCGACGACGTCAAGAGGGCCGTCCAGAAATCCGATTACATCTACTATTGTGTGGGAACCCCCTACGGAAAGGACGGCGCCGCCGACCTCACCTATCTCTTCTCCGCCATCGACACAACCATCGAGGCACTCACCGACGCCAATGGCAACCCCCTCGATGACAAGTTCCGCTGCCTGGTGACCAAGTCCACCATCCCCCCTTCCACCACCTCGGACAAGATCGTGCCCTACGTGAAGTCCAAGGGGAAGATCGCAGACAACCTCGGCATCTGCAACAACCCTGAGTTCCTCAGGGAGGGCAAGTGCTGGGAAGATTTCATCAACTCCGACAGGATCGTCATCGGCGTCGACAAGAAGAAGAGCAAGGAGCTCATGGGAAAGCTCTACGAGCCTATGGGACGCCCCATCTTCTTCGTCTCCCACTCCACCGGAGAGTTCATCAAATACCTCTCCAACACCCTGCTGGCGACCCTCATCAGCTACTCCAACGAGATGGCTCAGGTCGCCGACACCATCGGCGGCATCGATGTCGCCAGCGCCTTCAAGATCCTCCATATGGACAAGCGCTGGAACGGCTGCAACATGACCTCCTACGTCTACCCCGGATGCGGATACGGCGGATACTGTCTCCCCAAGGACACCTGCGCCCTCCTCTCCCAGTCCGAGGTCAAGGGCTACGAGCCTGCCATCCTGAGGGAGGTCATCAACACCAACGCCAACCGTCCCCGCATCATCGCCTCCAACATCACGAAGGACCTCCCCAAGGATGCCTGCATCGGAATTCTCGGTCTGTCTTTCAAGCCCGAGTCCGATGATGTCCGCGACACTCCCGCCTCGAAGATTATCAAAGAATTGATGGCGATGGGATACAGCAACATCGTTGCTTACGACCCGATTGCCAACAAAGAGTTCGCCTTCAGGTTCCCCGATATCAAGATTACCCTTTTGGATTCTGCCAGAGACGTCTACCAGAAAGCCGATGTTATAGCGATTACCACCGCCTGGAAGGAGTTCAAGGAAGTCCCGAAGTTCGGCGACAAGAAGATTTTCGATTGCAGGTACATGCTCTGAGTGATAAAATGGAAAAGGAACAGATTTTCGAGATGGTGAAGGCCTACTACGAGGAGCACCACAAGAAGCCCGAGTTCAAGGCGGGCGACAGGATCAACTACGCGGGGCGTGTCTACGACTCCGAAGAGATCGTGAACATCGTTGATTCCGCACTGGACTTCTGGCTCACCGCCGGAAAGTACGTCGACCAGTTTGAGAAGAACCTCGCCGAATACCTCGGTGTTCAGTTCGTATCCACCGTCAACTCCGGATCTTCCGCCAATCTCATCGCATTCATGGCCCTGACCTCTCCCCTTCTGGGAGACAGGCAGATCAGGCGCGGCGACGAGGTCATCTGTGTCGCGGCGGCATTCCCCACCAGCGTGGCACCCATCCTTCAGTACGGAGCGGTACCTGTCTTCGTGGATGTCGAGCCCCGCACCTGCGACATCGACGTCTCCAAGATGGAGGCTGCCCTGAGCGATAAGACCAAGCTCGTCTTCATGGCGCACACCCTCGGCAACCCCTTCGACCTTGCAAAGGTCAAGGAGTTCTGCGACAAGCACAACCTCTGGCTCATCGAGGACAACTGCGATGC
>CAMNNR010000119.1 GCA_946545675.1 uncultured Thermoplasmata archaeon
AGAGTTTATAGCGACAGAGGGGTAGATTCCTCAATTCATCCTCGATTACACTGATAAACAAGGTCTTGATCTCTCTGAGAGAATCGATACTTCCCCCGTTTCAGCGGATACTGATGCCGAAAGCCCATCTGAGTGATTCCGTGAGGATTGGACTCTCATTCACGTAAGAATACGGGTCAGATCCTCACGGTAATCTTCCACAATCCTGCCGCCTTCCACTATGGTATCTCCCACTGTATCCAGGGCTATGCCGTTTATGTCATCCTCTAACCGATTGACTGCCTTAGTGCCAGACATGCATTTCTTCAGATATTCCAAACAACTGTCCGAGAGTTTTCCCTTCATCGATGACCAAAGATCGCCGTCCACTGCTGTCCTCTTTTCTTCCGCGGGCGCTTCCTCTTCAGGGGGCTCATCGTGCGAAGCAATAGTTGCCACAACATAATCGAGATCCTCCTGGGCTGCACGCACCGCATCTGCATCAATCTTCACTTCTACCATCTTGGGCGGATTGAAAAACCTGTCGAGAAGCTTGTTCATGAACGGGACGATATTCATCCCAAAGTATTTCACAGGCATTTTACGGGTATATCTCTCCCGCACATATCTCCAATAGAAGTATTCCACATCCTCCGACATCATCCCGAACTCTTTGATGAACTCACTGGATGGGACACAGATTCTGACAATGACCGGTTCCGTCAGATCAAGTGCGTCTTTGATTACTTTGGGATGCCACAATATCCCGTTTAGGCCAGGCACGCCCTCGGGATATTCCCTGCATATCCTCCAGAACAGATTTGTCAGGATGAGCAGGTATGTATTTGGCCTCGATCTACTGTAAAAGCTTTCCTGATATCCCAATTCCTTGAGCAACATCTTCTGATTGTCTGAAGAAATATTGCCAGGTCCTCCGGTTATGAATTTCCATAAGGCATATTGCCGATACGGTTGCCAAGTGTAATTGGTAAACAGAGGTTCGTCTTTCAGCATCAGATACTCAGTTACAAGATCCCTCGAGTATGCATCAGCCAATGATTCGAGTTTTCCACAATACTTGCCCTTGAGTTCAGAAACATCTATCCCATCAAGCAATAACTCCAAAATATACACCTGGACATAGTACTGATCGGTTGCATAATATCTGCCCATATCCACATTATGTTTCCAAAATAGGTAATATTCGATGCAGGAGGCAGTCATTTCATCCTCATGGATTTCGAAAGGAACATAGACGGGGTACTCTCCTGAGCCCGGATTCGATTGACCCTCTGACTCCCGTATGAGTTTACGGGAGTTCTTATATACTCCTGTAACGAGCTGGTTCGAATATAGCAAATGATGAAATGAATGTATGTCCTCAGCTGGACCATAAGTAGGGACATGCTGGCACATCTTCAAATCATAAGTACGGGTGAACTTTTCCACTATATCCGTTGGAGGAGCATAACCACGTTTCCGCAGCAATTGTATGGATGACCTCACTTCTTTAGAATACTCGACCAAACAAAGGGGGATAACCGCACTCTTACTATCCGCACTACGGACATCCCTACAGAAAGCACCCACTTCTGTCAGACATGCCTTTACCTTTTCGAAATCGAATCTGCGGTATACTATCATATAATCCGGAGAAGGCACACTCTCCGCCCTTTTCGGTATTTCGTAATATATATGGGATTCCCCGAGAGAGAACTAATCCCCCAAGCCTATGCCGTACTTCTCCTTCATTCTGGCTTCTACCTGGTGAAGTAGTGCGTCCATCAGCCATTCTGCGCACGTATCGTGATATAGATTGCAATTTAACGCCGTGAGGAATCTTGCAGGTAACCGGTGGTATCTCGGCAAAAGTGCATCGGTTAAGAATATGTCTCTTTCGCAACCATAGAGACGTTCAGTATATTGAAACGGCAAATCAAGCACGATTGCAAGCGCCTGATTCATACACTCTATCCTATCCCGATACGCGTTTTTCTTTTCGGTTCCGATAATGCGGTACATCTCCCGCATTCCTTCTTCGGTGCTAAGGAGTTCTCTTGTAAGAAGGTTCACATAACCATCGTCAGACCTTGCCCGTTGTCCACTCAGTTGCATGCTACGATAGTACACATAGTATTTCGCCTGTTTTTTATTGAGGGACTTGAAGGTACACAATGATTTCGGCGATGGGACATACTCGCACTTTTCGACTTCGATTGTGGACAGTTTCCGAATCGCGTCTAAGCGTTCTTCGTCGCTTTCCCCCATTATGTTGCGAAATGCTTTGAAATCAAAATTCAGCCAGACCATAGCGAATATCAATAGAAAAAGGGATTAGCTGAATAAAAAGGCCTCCATAGTGGACCGCATCTTATTCTTCGGCACTATTCGATATAGGGCCACTTTTAACGAAATCGTTTGACATGGTGATGTTGAGCTGCACAGGGACCTCATGACTCTGTCGAGCTTGGTGACGAGGATTGCTCGAATCTGTGTTTGGAAGCGTCCTCATGAGCTCCTTCCATCCGGGACGGTTCGGGCAACGGTGACTATGCAGAGTTCGAAAAGAAGTCCGCGGAGAGGTGTGCGAAGATCGTCCATTACATGATCAGGAACTTCTGCTGATTCCCTTCTTTTAAGAGATCTGGCACATATCTTCCGATACTCACACTGAACCCTTTCTTGAGGCTCTGAGACAAACAGCGGCACCTAACAGGACTACCGCCGCTACGACCGCAGCAGATACCATGACGAGAGTGTACTGCCCCCCGGAAGGAAGCTTGGGGATGTCGGTGAGATCCCTGGAGTCGGAGTATTCCACGGACTCGTAGGTCACGGTCGCGGTGTAGGTCGTCACCCCCATGGCGGATTCCGTCGCAGGGGTCTTCACCGCACTGGTGACGGTCACTCCCGTGACCTCCTCCCCTCGATCACCGCATGAATCGCACACAAGATATGCCCTGCAGACGTTGCAGTCATCGTTCCACAGGAACATCATCGGAGCATATCCATGGACAGGATTTACCTCGGTCGCGTACTCGGCAATTCTTCCATGATCGTTCGAACCGGGGGCGAGATTCCAAGCGCACGGTGCATAGACGGTATGCAGATTGGAACACCCTTCGAATGCTATACTCGCAAAATGGATATCGGGATTCGTGACCCTTACGGTGGTCAGGAAGGGGCTGTACTGGAAGGTTCCGTTGTACATCTCCGTGACGGATTCAGGGATTGTATATTCCGATGCCGTCCTGCCGTCAGGATACCTTATCAGCTTGCCCATATCCTTGGTGAACAGCACGCCGTCCACCGAGCACAGGGACCCGTTGGCCGGATCCACGTTTATGGCGGCGAGGTTGGTACAGCCGTCTAAACAATTGTTGGTTATTTCGGAGATCTGGGCCGGGAGGGTCAGCTCGGTAAGAGAGGTGCAGTTTTGGAAAGTACCGCTCTTTATGTTGGTGACACCGCTGCCGAGGTCCACATGTGATAACGAACTGCAACCGCATAACGCCGCGACACCCAATCCGCCGGCCGACAGAGAATCAGGGAGAACGATCGACAAGAGACCGCATCCCGCGAAAGCATCCGTACCGATGGTCTCTATCCCCTCCGGAAGTTCGATGGATGTCAGCTTGGCGTCATACAGGAATGCACCGTCTCCGATGGAAACGAGTCCCGGGGGGAGGGTCACGGAAACGAGATTGACGCACTCCTTGAAAGCATTGCTTCCGATGGTTTCGACACCGCTCTGGATGGTCACCGATATGATATCCTCGGAGTATGGGGCCCACGGCGGGTTATCACCATCATCAGGACTATAATCATACATCTCCCCGCTACCGGAAATCACCAGACTGCCGTCATTCAGAACCCAATCCACACCATATCCGCACTCCCCGGCGGGGAGATCTGCATCGGAACTCTCGGTGCCCACAGCGAAAA
>CAMNNR010000120.1 GCA_946545675.1 uncultured Thermoplasmata archaeon
AAGCCCATGAGCCAGTCATCCTAACGGGCCAAGGCAGTGACGAGTATTTCGGAGGATGTGCAAGTTCCGTCAACGAGGACGATAGCGAATACCGCGCTGTGATGGACTGGGGGATAGAGAGGCTCATGAAAGTGTCTGTCCCCTGTGAAAAGGCCATCGCCTCCAGTTACCATAAGAAACTCTTCTATCCCTATCTCGACGATGAGGTCGTAAAACAGGTGGGATTGGTCGACCCGGAGGAGCTCCGCCCGAGGTCTCTGGAGAACCGTAAGATGGTCCTAAAGACCGTTGCAGAGGACCTTGGTTTTCCTTTACTGGCACATCGTACGAAGAAAGCTTCGCAATACGGTTCCAACACTACCGAGCTGATCCGTTCGATGGCACGGAAGGAAGGAGTTCGTTACAACCGCTACATCTCCCGCATATACGAGGGATTGGACCTCCGTAACGCGAACCTGCTCAGGGATGCGGCCGTCGACGTGCGTATGGACCCCATACTCCTGCACGACGCTGATGAACTCTTAGAGAGACTGGGCACTACCCATTCCGAGGTCTTGGCCGAGGTCTATCGCAGGATGGTACACGAAGGCAACCTCGATTTCCTCAAAGAAGATGACTGAACCCAGTACGTCACTTCAATCCCGGTAATGTGCCAGAGCAGCCAGGTTCTCGTTGGGTGTCATGGGCGGCACCCCGCATTCGGGAGCGATCACTGGGTATCCGATTTCAGCGTATTTCCTCGCCGACTCCCTGATGTCGGCGGGGCTTTTCAGCAATAGGCATTTAACCGGGGGCACACCCCCTACCAGGACGGTCCTGTCGGAAACCCTGTCGAAGACCTGCTGCGGATCCCAGCTGGTCTCCACCGAAAGGGCTGTGGCGCCCAGTGAAGCCAGTTTCTCCAGCACCTTTCTGGTCTCCCCGCAGGAATGCACGGTCGAGAACGATTCCCGGATGTGGGAATGGAGTTTCGTGTGATAGGGGGTGACGAAGGTATCGAAGAGTTCCGCCGGTTCGGTGTCCTCTGACCCGGCGGTGACGATGAAGACGTTATCCGAAGCCTCCGACAGAGCCTCGGCGAAGGCGTACTCGTACGGTGCGATCGTCTTCACCCATTTCAGGCACAGGTCGGGGCACATGACGAGCCCCATAAGGAAATTCTCCATACCCGTCAGAAAGCTGGCCGTAAGGGAGGGCCCCGCCATGCCGGAGGTCACGAAGAGTTCCGGATGCTCCTTCGATATCTTCGCGGCCGCATCTATGTATAGTCTGACCCTGCCTCCTGAAAGGAAGTCCTCGAGGGGCATGAGCTCAGGAGGTTCCTCGACGTATTCGGCGGCGCGGTAGGGGGAACCGTTCACCGA
Source organism: uncultured Thermoplasmata archaeon (assembly GCA_946545675.1). Taxonomy (GTDB): domain Archaea; phylum Thermoplasmatota; class Thermoplasmata; order Methanomassiliicoccales; family Methanomethylophilaceae; genus Methanomethylophilus. The sequence continues at coordinate 1,365 of CAMNNR010000120.1, forward strand.
AGGCTGGGCATATCCGCTACCGGGGTAGATCGTGCACCCGAGTCTCTCCGCTTCCGCGGTGATATCGAAGGGGACCCTGGCGGTGGCGAAGCTCATTAGTTCCGAAGGCTGGAGTGCCAGCCTCACCATCCTGTCGATCTCGAAATTCGCATCGGGCCAGTGGCTCCCGCAGGCTCCCATCATGGAGACGGTCCCCGATTGGGAGAATATGGCCGGTGGGTGGGTATCCCCCTCACGGTTCATCGCAGCCACGATCTCCTCTTTGGAGTTCATGTTCGAGTATCGGCCTATGGGGGATTATAATCTTGTCGCGATTATTCCGCCCTGGCATCGTCCGCGGCCTTGATCCATCTTATCAGGAACAGTCCAACGAAAACGACTGCCAGCAGGACGAAGAATGCGCCGTTCGCACCCAGCGTCTCTATGCCGGGGACGGATACAACGAACCCGCCGATTATCGAGCCGAGGGCTATCCCCACATTGAAAATGCCGGAGAACATGGCGATGGCCACCGGGGTGGCGTCTTCGGGGGAAGCGAGGATGGCTTCGTTCTGATAGGCGGTGGTGGTCATGGTGCCGCAGAAGCCCCATGCCGCGCATGCTACAAAGACCAGGACGGTGCTGAACGCGATATAGTCGAGCAGGGCCATCACAAGCAGGACACCCCCGGGGGAGATGAAGAGATAGAGGTACTTCTTCTTCCCGTAACGCTTGCTGAAGAGTATACTCCCTCCGATACCCGCGAAGCCGAAGAGCGTAAGTGCCAGCGTAACCAATTCGGGGGACATTCCCACTACATCGAGGAGGAACGGTTCGATGTAGCTGTAACCGGTGTAGTACCCAGTCACGAACAGGGCGATCAGGAGGTAGATACCCAACAGGACTCTGTCCCTGAACAGGCCCGGGAGTTTCCTCGCGGAGAACGTCCCCGGGTTCTGGACCTTGGGGAAGACCGCCAGGAGGAGGACGAACGTCATCATGGTCACTGCTGCGATGGAGTAGAACGTCATCCTCCATCCGAGAGCCAATCCGATCACCCTGCCGAGAGGCAGGCCGACGATCATCGCGATGGATGTGCCGGTTGCCACCGCGCTTAGTGCTGCGAGCCGGTAGCGGGGTTCGACGACCTTCACCGCCAGAGGGGCGGCGATGGACCAGAATACCGCATGGGCCACCGCCACTCCGAGACGGGCTGCCACCAAAGTATAGTAATCATTGGCGAGGCCGGAAAGTATCTGGAACACAGCGAAGAGACCTACGAAGAGCAGGAGCATGGGGCGGTACTGCATCCTGTTGAGGATGAGCATCAGGGGGACAGACAGAATCGCCACCGCCCAGGCGTACAGGGAAATGATTGTACCGGTCTGCGATTCGGAGATCCCGAGGTCGGTGGAGATGCTTGTCAGGAGGCCGATGGGCATGAACTCTGACATATTGAAGACGAACACGCAGAGTACTATCCCGCACAACGGGAGCCATTGCCTCACATCCATATCCGTGCGTGAAGCGTGAATCGTATATAGCGAATTCGTACATTGCACATCGAATCTTTATAAAACCTTTATATACTGTTTATCAATCAGCCGTAACTATGACAGTTATCGACATTCAGAACATCGTCGCTTCGTCCTCCCTCGGAACTGAGCTTGATCTCAACAAGATCCTTTTCTCCTTCGAGACTGCACAGTACGATCCCAAGCAGTTCCCCGGACTCATCTACAGGATTTCCGAGCCCAAGACCGCGACCCTGCTCTTCAAGAGTGGTAAGCTGGTCTGCACCGGCGGAAAGTCCCGCGAGGATGTCGAGAAAGCTGTATCGAAGGTCGTCGAGGACCTGAAGGGAATCGGAATCGACATCCCCATCAAGCCCAAGATCGACATTCAGAACATGGTCGCCTCCTCCGACCTCGGCTACGAGCTCAACCTGAACACCGTCGCCATCACCCTCGGACTGGAGCGCGTCGAGTACGAGCCCGAGCAGTTCCCCGGCCTCGTCTTCAGGCTGGACGACCCCAAGGTGGTCATCCTGCTCTTCGGATCCGGAAAGCTCGTCTGCGCCGGAGCGAAGGTCAAGGAGGATGCCATCCGCGCTGTCGACAACGTCGCAGCCGAGCTCCGTGACCAGGGCCTGATGCCTTAAAACATTACAATCAACGGGCCTCACGGCCCACCTTTACATTTTTCATGGCTGTTTTCTCCGATTACCTGACCGTTTCCGGAGTTTCCAAGGCGGAATCCGTTATCAAGGGTTCCCGTTTCATAGGTATCTGCCTCCCCTGTCTCGACGAGGGGGACATCCGTTCCAATCTCGACAATGTCTCCAGGGATTATCCGAACGCCACCCATTACTGTTATGCGGCAGTTTACGGCGGTACCAATCGGACAGAGAAGAGCAGCGATAACGGCGAGCCCTCGGGTACAGCCGCCAAACCCATCCTCTCGGTGATTAGGGGGAACTCACTCACGGACACCATGATCGTGGTGGTCAGATACTTCGGCGGGACCCTGCTCGGGACCGGCGGATTGGTGCACGC
>CAMNNR010000121.1 GCA_946545675.1 uncultured Thermoplasmata archaeon
GGTGAGGTTGATGCTACAGTCCGTGTTCTGCTCCATATAGCTCATGCGGGAGACCTTCTCGCTGTGGCTTAGTTCCTGTTCGTCGAACAGTACCCTGCCGTCGCATTTCAGGAGGTCAGCGATGCATCTGAGAAGGGTGGTCTTTCCGGTACCGTTAGGTCCGACTATGGAGGTTATCTCCCCCGGATTAGCGGTGAACTCGATATCCTTGAGGACAGGTTCCATCCCGCTCTCGTAGGCATATCTCACGTGTTCGATTTTTATCGTCGCCGTCACATTATCGCCTTCTTCTTGAGGAGCAGGGAGAAGTAGAACGGCAGTCCAATGACCGCGGTAATGATTCCCACAGGATACACGATTCCCACGGTTATCGTTTTGCTGAGGATGTCCGCAATCTCGAGGATGCAGGCTCCCAGCAAAGCGGAGGAAATCAACAGGTAGCGCTGGTCCTCACCTACGATCATGCGGCAGATGTGCGGTGCAACGATTCCGATGAATCCGATGGCTCCGACGAAGGACACCGTAGCGGCCGTGAGGATGGATATCAGGACGAACATCTGCTTGCGCAGGTTACCGACATCTATCCCCAGCGAACGTGCCTTGTTATCTCCCAACCTCATCGCGGTGAGGCACCAGGATTTGCGGTAAAGGTAGATGAATATGACCACGAAGAGGACCAGGATCAACGCATCAACCTTCCATGTTGCCTTTTCCAGACTCCCCATGGTCCAGAACGTTATGTTGCGCAATGTCTCCGAATCGATGAAGTACTGCAGCATCGACTGGAGAGCACTGAACAGCTGCACGATTCCGACACCTGCAAGAATCAGTATGGTGGCATTGAAGTTCTGTCTCTTCGAGATGAAGAATATGAACACGCATATTATCATCGAGAAACAGAACGCAAATGCAGGGATCGCGATGTACCCTATGGCCAACGCGGAGGCACCGAAAGCGATTGCCAATGCGGCTCCCAGGGAAGCTCCGGAGGAGATTCCCAGGGTGTACGGGCTCGCAAGGGGGTTATTCAGCATGGTCTGCATCACGGCTCCGGCGAAACCGAAGGTGGCACCGCAGAGGATACCGATGACTGCGATCGGCGCCTGGATCTCCCTCACGATAAGGACGTTTACGCGTTCCGCCCTGTCCGGTGTGAAAATCGCCTTGATCAGTTCCGTGAAGGACATGTAACTGCAGGTGGTGCAGTAAAGGTCCGCGAACACGGCCACCGCGGCGATTGCCGTCAGAATGGTCACGAAAAGGAATTTCTTGTAGTTGTGCTCGCGGTAGTCGTAACCCTCCTTGGTCTCTTCCGCAGGCACAGGTTCTTCATTCATGGTAGTTCATCCGGAGAGGTAGGCGGCCGAAGCCGCCCTGGTCTCAGGCACTCTCATTGATGTAGGTGTACCAGGAACCTTCGAGTTTGAGCTTGGAAGGCATATACTTGTTCCAGAAATCCTTGAGGTCCTTCTCTGGATCGAGGTCCCCGTACTCATCGGGCCAGACGATCTTCGCGATGGCTTCCACGGAAGCGAAGTCGCAGAGGTTACGGGCCAGTGAGTGGCATACTGCAATGACGTTGCCGTCCTTGTATGCTTTGATCTCATCGTATCCTGCCCTGATTCCGGAGGTCTGGGTAAAAGTTTCCTCGAGTGCGGCTAGGGTCTCTGCCTTGGTGACCCCGTCACCGGTGGGGATCCTTGCGGAAGCACCGTTGCAGGCAGCGATCATACCGACGATCTTGTCCTTGTTGGCAAGGATATGGGTCTGAGTGTAGGTGGGGTACTTCCCGGGGTCGTTTCCGTCCTGGTCGGGAAGAGCCTGTCCTCCGATGTTGTAGACGATTCCGCCCCACTGTACGGTGTTGCCGTAGCTGTTCATCATCTGGTCGAATTTGAATCCGCCGTTCTCTCCGTAAATGATGGGCCTGACGCCGCCGTTGGCTGCGATAAGGCTCTCAGCTTTAGAGTAGATGGTCGAGGTTTTGCTCTTGTAGAGTTCAGCGATTTCCTTTGCCTTCTCGGAAACGCCGTAGATGTACCCGATTACCATAATGCTGGTGTAGATTTTCTCCGGGTCTTCACTCTGGAAATCGAGATAGAATGTAGGGATTCCTGCGGTTTCCAACTGACCGACCATGGTACTTATCGAATCGTGGGATTCCCAAGCATGGATGAACACTTCTGCCTTCGATGCGATGATGGGTGTTGCACTGGTGCCATCGATGGCAGGCAGTTCTTTCAGTTCCGGCATCTTTTCCAGGAACCAAGCATATCCCGAAGTTTCGAGACTCTCCTTATCGATGGCTGAAAGATATTTGGTTACATTGTCTCCGAAAAGAGCCATCATGGTCATGAGGGGTCCGCCGTATGCAGAGTAGATGGCAGCATCGGGTCCGAATGTGTGGTCGAAGGTGTATGATTTCCCAGAACAGTCTTTGAATGTGTACGGATCACATTTCATTGGCGCAACTTTACCGGTGTCTTTGTAGACCCATAGGCCGTTAGCGTCTTTCTCAACCGCTTTACCTGTGTACGATGTGGTTTCACTCGTGGAGGTATTGTTGTTGGAGTCGCTCTGGGTGATCATATATATCCCCACTCCGGCTACCGCTATGACCGCCACTGCTGCGACGATCACAAGTAATTTCTTATCAATCATTTTACTCACCGATTAATGGATGTAATAACCAACATTAATCAATTGTACTAATTTTGAGAATTTTATTTAAAAGAAATCGGTTGATGATTTCAAACTCTGGTACATGTATAAGGTTTTACTAAATTCGTATACGAATACCATATTTCCGTATATCAAATAAATACAATTTAACCAACATTCAAATATGAAATATTACTACAATGGCTGAATCCTTTTGACAAGAATTTTGGTTTGTCTAAACCCGTTAAAATTGAAAAATGCGGATATGACTAGACAGATAAATGTTACGATTGGGTCGTCTTTTCACCTAGTTTTACTCGCAATCCGGTCTAACAATCTTGTTCTTGATTTTGCGTATTGTTTTATTAATGAATGTTAAGTTACATAGTGCATGTATTGTCCAAAATGCGGCAAATACCTCGATGACGGAACCAGGTTCTGTCCCAGTTGCGGTGCATCAGCGGAATCCAACGTAGCTCCCCAGAACACCAGTAGCAGCAGATACCAGATGCAGGGGAAAAGGCCAAAGCAGGATGTCAGGCTCGTCTCCTTCCTTCTCGGATTCCTCCTGAACATCATCGGGATCATCATCGCAGTGCTCATCTACAGTGGGAAGAAGGACGAATACGAGGAGGACCCGACCCTTTACGCCTTGTTGTGGTCCTTCTTTGGATCGATTTTCATTTTCGTAATACTCTTCGTTTTCCTCTTCGCGGTGATGGGGATATCCATCGGAGTCTACGGTCTGTGATTCAGATGCCCGCACGGGGGATCACTTTGATACCCTCGTCGAAAACACCTTTAACCAAACCCATTAACCGCTGAGGCAGGGAAACGGATTTCAGGAACGGACAGGACCTGAAGGCATCCTCCCCTATCGAGACGACCGAATCGGGAATTTTCACGTTATTCAGATGAGTGCATCCGAAGAAGGCACGGGAACCTATCTCCGTTACCCCCTCGGGTATCTCCAGGCTCTCCAACCTGCTGCATCCTTCGAACGCTCCTGATTCTATGGCAGTCAAACCCGCAGGGAAGCGTATTTCCCTCAGGGAGGTGCAGTTCATGAATGTCAGCATGCTAATCCTCTTC
>CAMNNR010000122.1 GCA_946545675.1 uncultured Thermoplasmata archaeon
GCCGTCGACTTTGCCTTTGTACAGTGCGACACCGGAGAATCCGCGGACGATTCCATCCTTCATCAGGGGGATGCCGTTCTCCTCGAGCAGATTCTTGGCATTCTCGGTGGAGTATGCACCCATGAGCATCGATGCCGGATCGGTGTTGGGTATGCCGTCTGCGATGATGATCTGGCGGGCACCCATGCTGGTGACTATGTCGATGATATCGTTGGTGAAGCTGTAGACGAACTCGGGTTTGGCGGCCACTTCGGAGGTGACCACTATGATGTCGCGGGCCTTCACGCGTTTCTTGGGTTTGGGTTCTTCCTCCGCAGGGGCATCCTCCACCGCAGCCTTCTTCTTCCGGCGGGCCTTCGGCATGGGGCCGGCATAGAATCTGACAGGGGGATAGGCCTCGCCGTCCTGGAGGATGGCGTACTGCTGAATGTCCGGATAGGTGAGTCCCGCCGCGATACCGAGCTTCAGCTCACGTGCAAGGAAACTGGAGGTTATGGAACCGACGAGGCCTATGCTAGGCAGTCCCACGATGGCGATAGGGTCCCTCAGTTTCTTGCTGTTGTACCAGAAGAGTTTAGGCTCGGACATTGAATCTGGGATGCCATCGCCGTATATGGGTTTATCCCGCGGGGCGTAGGTTTCTTATCATCATCACAACATGGCACCGGTATGCAGTCAAATCCCGTCGAAGTCCGCAAAACATCAGCAGGCATCCCGGTTGTCACCGAGTATGTCCCGAACAGTGCCAGTGCAGGTTTCCTGGTAGGTGTCCGCACCGGTTCCAGGGATGAATACGACGGGATTTTCGGTCTCTCCCATCTGTTGGAGCACACGGTCTTCAGGGAGACCAAGACCCGCAATTCCTTCGATATGGCGAAGGAGATGGAGGGTGCAGGGGGCGAGCTGAACGCCTTCACCGGCAAGGAGATGACCGGTTATTACGGCATCACCCTCTCCGAGACCGCAGACGTGGCCATGAAACTTGTAGGCGATATCGTCGCAAATCCCCTGATCAGCGAGAAGGATACCGCACTCGAGAAGGAGATAGTCCTCCAGGAGCTCAGTATGGTTAAGTCCGAGCCCGAATCCTATGTCCACGATCTGTTCGAGGAGAACCTCTGGGCAGGGAACGAACTGGGACGCGACGAGGGCGGATCCGAGGAGACGGTCATCCCCCTCACCCACGAGGACCTCAGGAAATACTACGGCGAGAGGTACGGAAGGCCCAATCTGGCGGTGTTTGCGACCGGGAACTTCGACGGAGACGAGGTCGTGAAGTGGGCGGAGGAGACCTTCGACGGTATGGGTGCACCCGTGGTCAACAAGAGATGCACCCCCGAGATGCCAGGCGCGAAGTACACCTGCACTGACCACAATTCCGAGCACATCAATGTAGGGTTCGGATTCCCGACCCCGGCTATGGAGACGAGCGAGCGTACAGCGGTCGCAGTCCTGGCGGCGGTCATGGGTGCCGGCACCAGTTCCAGGCTCTTCCAGAACGTCCGTGAGAAGAATGCGCTGGTCTATTCCATCTACTGCACCAGCCATCAGTACAGCGACGCTGGGTATGTCGCATCATACATGTCCTGCACCTCGAAGAACGTCCTCAAGGCATTCAGGGAGACTGCTTCGTCTTTCTCCGGTCTGAGGAAGGAGGGTCTGGAGAAAGGTGAGCTCCAGAGGACCAAGAACCTTCTCAAAGGCGCACTCGCCAGAGGGGCGGAGACCACCGATAACAGGGTCTACAACCTTTGTGTGGGATACATGGCCCACGGCAGTGCCAGCAGTCTTTCGGAGAGGCTTGCGAGGATTGATGCGGTGACCGAGGATGATGTGATGGCCGCAGCGGAGAAGTACCTGCGTGCGGACAGGCTCAACATTACCGTCCTGGGACGTTGCGGCAAGACGATTCAGTCCTTCGACGCATCCTCTTTGGAGATCTGATCCCGGTCTTTGCGGAATTCGTCGAGAACGAAGAGCACAGCCCTTTCCATCGAGTCCTGCCTGGCTGCCACTTCGGGGGTCAGTTCCTCGCTCATGGTGGCCATGTCCTTGATCTCCATCGCCACGAATTTGATCTGGAGGGGCATGGTCTCGGGTTCCATCTCGCGGCCGATCTTTATCGCGGTGGCCACATTGATGTCGTGGGAAGGCACGTCATGCACGGTGGATTCGAAATCCGCCACATCGAAAATCATGACTGTGCCAGGATCGTAATTCCAGGTCTGAATGGCATCCACGATGACAGCATAGCTGTATCCCCTCAGGAGTGGTAGGAGTTCCAATCCTCCGACGGCTTCCTGGAAACAGTCCACGTCGGGCATCCCCTTCTTCTGGATGGCTTCTGAGATACGCAGCCCAATGGAATCGTCGGTCATGATGGGGCTTCCGATGCCGATGACGGCCAAGCGTCCGTTCAGTGCCATGCAGTTCCATCCTTCGGATGGGATATAACCGTTTTCGTCTGCCAGGGGGTTATCATCTTAAGCTAAACCCCCACTAGTATTATATTAAAAATAAACAATCCCGCCACGATGGATATCAAGGTCCGCACCGAACAGATCATCAACGGTCAGTCGATCACCAACCGTCAGCTCGAGGCGCTTTGGGCCGTGGGCAAGACCGGTAGTATGTCTGCCGCCGCCAAGAAATTGGGTGTCTCGGTGCCGGTCATCCACCGTTACGTTACCAACATCGAAGCCATCGCCGGGGAAGCTGTCACCAAATCCACGCCGATGGGGACCACCCTCACACCTGCGGGGAAGGAGATATCCGACATGTATGTGGCCGCCGAGGCAAGGGTCAGGGACGACCGCGGTTTCACTGTCGCATGCAGTCCCGTGACCGAGGACCTGATGATGTCCGTGTTCTCCTCTCTGAAGATGACGGATGTGGAACTCGTGGTCTCCGACGATGCCCACAACGCAAGGATGATGATCGAGGGTCTAGCGGATATGGCGCTCATCGACGATCCCCTCTATCTCTTCGATATCGATGAGTACGGATATTCCGCAGAGGAGATCGGTTACATGGGGATGGTCTACGTGGACAACGGACCTTCGTTCATTCGTTACAAGTACGGTGCTCAGAGGGTGGCTTTCATGTTCCTGGACACCCTGAACAAGCCTTATACAGTGGATGCGGAGACCTATTCGTTGTCTGAGATGCTCGGTTCCAACAAGAGTTTCTTCGTGGACGAGTTCCTGCTGACGAGGAAGGGACTCAGGCTCAAGAGCGCGGTGGACCCCAAGGTACTCAGGCATGCCATCACCGCAGTGTACCGTTCCGAGAACAAGACCGTGATGAAGCTCGTAAATGCTCTCAAAGCCCGTCACATCGATTGAAATCGATGAAAATCGGTCAAATTTAGTTTTACCTAAGACGGTATCCCTAACCCCCTTTGACCATTCTCTATTATATAGGTTCAAAAAATTTTGAACTCCCAGAGGAGTCAAAATGGAGTTCAAAAACAACCCCGAATTTGAACAGCAGCTCGCCGCCCTCGGCGGAGCTGACGCAAAGCTCTGTTTCCAGTGTGGTACCTGTACAGCCGGCTGTCCCTCCGGAAGGCGCACTTCCTACAGGGTCAGGAAGCTTGTCCGCATGGCACAGCTCGACATGAAAGACGAGATCATCAACAGTGAAGAGCTGTGGATGTGCAGCACCTGCTACACCTGCGTGGAGAGGTGCCCCCGCCGCGTTCCCATCGTCGACATCATCATCGCACTCAGGAACATGGCAGTTGCAGAGGG
>CAMNNR010000123.1 GCA_946545675.1 uncultured Thermoplasmata archaeon
TTGAAGATCATTCCGAAGAGGTGGTCCTTCAGCTGGGCCTCCATCTCCTCCTCGGAGACCTCGGTCATCTTCATCTTCTTGTCGATCTTCTTGAGTGCGCTGGTCTCGCCAATGTCCTCGGCATCGATGAGCCTGTGGGTAGGCCAGATGACGAGGCCCTGGTCGTCGGATGCGACCATTGTGCAGAGCACGTACTGCTTGGATTCGCAGTCAGGGTTCTCCTTCGCATAGTTCAGAGCGGTCTCGTAACGGTGGTGGCCGTCGGCGATGAGCATGTTCTGATCCTTCAGCTTCTCGGTAATTTCTTTGCAGATGTCCTCGTCGGAGAGTCTGGAGTATCTGTGCTCGACTCCGTCCTTGTCGACGTATCTGGCACATAGTCTGATGTTGTTCTCGACCTTCTTGTTCAGTTCCTCTCCGAGACCCGGGAATATTCCGAAGATGGACTCGAGGTGGGTCTCCATGTCCCTGAGGAGGTTGAGCCTGTCCGCTTTGACTTTGGAGAAGGTCTCCTCGTGGGGGATGATGTGCCCCTCGCTGTACTCCTCGGTCCTGAGGATACCTACGAGTCCGCGGCGGCGGTATTCCTTCCCGTGGGAGGTGAAGGTCTGATCGTAGACGTAGAACGAGGGGACGTCCTGGAGGAGTCCTCCCTGTGCGATCATCTCGTCGAGCAGTTTCCTGGATTTGGTGTACCTCTTGTCGGTGTCGGGGGACAGAGTGAGGTTCGTGACGTTGCCGGGTTTGGACTGGAGCTCTTTGAGATAGTCATCCCCGATGACGTCGTAGGGAGGGGAGATGCGGGACTCGATGGTCTCACCGACTGCGAGGCGGGGCCTGTATCCCTTGAAAGGAAGGAAGGTGACCATAATTATCGTTCGTGAGTATGGCCGACACTATATAAAGGGTACGTGAAAGGAGAATGAGGGGGAATTCCCCCTCCGTGAACGGGTTTAGCAGATTCTGGGGACAGGGTCGCCGGACGGGGGCTCGAGGATCCTCTTGCCTCCGACCTCTGTCTTCAGGACCACGCGTGCAGGTCCTTCGACCGCCCTTCCGATGATCGCGGCATCCTTTCCTTCGGGGGTGGCACGGAGTGCTTTGAGGACTTCCTCCGCCATCTCCGGGACAACTGAGAAGACGCACTTTCCTTCGTTACCGATGTTCAGGGGTTCGATACCGAGGAGTTCGCAGGCGTTCTCCACTCCGTCGCGGATGGGGATATCTGCTTCATTTATGTCAAGCTGGCACTTTGATTTGTCTGCCCACTCGTTGAGGGTGTTGGCAAGTCCTCCGCGGGTGGGGTCCTTCATGGCGACGATGCCTCCGACGCGGAGTGCCTTTTCAATCATCTTGTTGAGGGGTTGTACGTCGGATTTCAGTTCGGTCTCGAAGCCATAGCCTTCGCGGAAGGAAAGGAGGGCAACACCGTGGTCTCCCATGTATCCGGAGACCATGATTACGTCTCCGGGACGGGTGTTGGAATCGACGCACCAGCGGTTGTCGACCTTCCTGTAGCTGTTGGCCACCTGCATATCGTGGTCGAGGTAGTCGGGCCTCTTTCCGAAGGCGGAGGTGGTGATGACCATCTTATCGATCTCTCCGGCGCCCATGACCTTTGTATCGCCGGTAACGACGGGCACTCCGCATTCCTGGGAGGTCTTTCCCATGCTTTCCATGACCTTGTCGACTATGGCTGCGTCCAGGCCCTCCTCGAGGATAACCGAACTGCCGACACCGAGGGGTTTCGCACCCATCACGGATATGTCGTTTACGGTTCCAGAGATTGCGATGCGTCCGATGTCTCCTCCGGGGAAGAAGAGCGGGTTGACAGTGTGGCCGTCGATGGTGAACACGACATCATCCACTACCGCGGAGTCGTCCAGTGCCTCCAAGGGGATCTCGGAATTCATCTTGGGGAAATGGCTGGTTATGTGCTTAGAAATGAACTCCTGCATCAGCTCTCCGCCGGCGCCGTCGTTCATGATGACTTTCTGCATAATGCGGTTGGTATCGGTCTGGCCCTTATAGGAATTTCGCATGCATGCTTGTCGGGACCCAAATACTGCAAAAAAGAAATAGTCCGCTATCAATCACTGTCTAACGGGCTTGTGAGGTAGCTTGGATTATCCTATCGGCCTTCGGAGCCGAATACCCGGGTTCGAATCCCGGCAGGCCCTCCATTTTTTCAATGTGCCAGATTGTGATTTTTTAATGATTCTATCGCTTTGACGGAATCGATCACGTTTTGTATTGATTTTGTATGTCTGGCACATTGAATTTTTAGGGTTTATTTTATGCTATTTCACTCAGAAGGTTTCTTCTTTGACTTCTTTGTGGGGGCATCGGTTACTTCCAGTTTCTCAAGAAGGATCTCCAGAGCCTGTTCTTTTGACAGTTTCGCACCGGGGGCCCTGACTTCGAATGGCAATCCTCCCACGTTGAGTGACTGCTGAATGAACAGATTGATCGCGTCGGTGAGGGTCAATCCGCATCCTGCGAAGAGTTCTTCGGCAGCAGTCTTGATTTCCTGATTGAGGCGAATCTGAAACACGGTGTTTTTTGGAGATGTGACAATATTGTCATCCACGGACTTCATAATTATGTAATTACATTATATTATAATTGTATTTCGATAGTAATTACATCTTTATAAAGAAGCCAGCAATTCAGACACGAATCAAATTAGCTGATCGGAGATCATTCACTCGCTTTTTTCAGACACAGGGATAGCGTTTTTCCATGTCGCAGGTTTGGTCGGATCCTTAATCGGTCCGATGTATCTGCCAAAGTGGAACACGCCCTCTATGGTAACGCCGTCAGAACCGGTGAATTTGCCGAGTCCGTGGAACACGCCTCTCTTGAATTGGCCGACGTATGTCCTGTTGCCGAGTTTGAGGGTGCCGTAGTGCATCTCGCCGTTACGATATTCTCCCTCGAATGAAACATTGCCCTCGGGGTCAGTGACGGTCATGTTGCCATGGGGGCGGTCGTTCGAGAAATCGCCCAAGAATACGGTTCCGTCGTTCCTTACGAATCTGCCTTTTCCGTCACGTTTGCCGTTCCTGAACTCGCCCATGTATTTTCCATCGGCATATTCCCTGACGCCGTATTCAGACGGCGGTTTCTGCGGAGGGGTTTTCTTCTGGACGACCACAGGTTCTGGTTCAGGCTCAGGTTCCGGAATCTCTTCGATTATCTCCTCGGGCTCCGGAATCTCGGGTTCTGGTTCAGGCTCAGGCTCCGGCAGTGGATCTGGCACTTTTTTATTTTCGTTCAAGACCCTGGTGAGCCTGCCCTTCTGTACCGTGAATTTGATGACTTCGGTACGACGGCCTTTCGCGCGTTCGCCGACGAATACATTATCTGAGAATTCACCGAAGATCGTTTCCCCGGTGTTGAGTCTGATGCTACCGGGTCCGCGAGGTTCGCCGTTTATGAACTTGCCTTTGAACCAGGCAGCTCCTATGAATTTGACGACGCCGTTTCCTTCAGGGACTCCGTCGATGACCGTTCCGCTGTACAAAGTGCCGTTTGGAAGGGTAAGTCCGATCACAGATTCGCTGTGACCAGTATCATTTCCGCCACGTTTGGCACCTTTACTAGCCATCGCCCGTAATAAGCGATTATTTTTCTTATACTTTGTCAGCGGCTGT
>CAMNNR010000124.1 GCA_946545675.1 uncultured Thermoplasmata archaeon
AGCTGCTGGACAGGGATATCGTCAACATCAACAGGTTCTTCAAGAACCGCGGGGCAGACATCATCGACCCCGAGAAGATCAAAGAGGAGGTCTTCGCACCCGCCGAAGAGGATGATGACGACTACGACGAGGACTCCGAGGACGAGTCCGACGAAGAGGAGGATGAGGAATGAGGTCAATCAGGATTCCCGAGGACCGCGTGGGCGCGCTCGTCGGGAAGGACGGTGCCAGCAAGAAGCTCATCGAAGAGCGCACCGGAATCAAGCTCAACATAGACCGCGAAGGAGAGGTCACCTGGAACGACGAAGCGGAAGGCGTGGAGCCCATCATGGCTCTGAAGATCATCGACGTCATCAAAGCCGTCGGCAGGGGATTCAACCCCGACCGCGCTCTGAAGATACTCGATGACGACGACATGTACTTCGAGTCCATCGACATCAAGGACGTCATCGGCGACAGACAGAACCAGGTCCAAAGGGCCAGGGGCCGCCTCATCGGACGCGAGGGAAAGACCAGGAAGCTCATCGAGGACCTAGCCGACGTTTATATGAGCGTCTACGGAAACACCGTGTCCCTCATCGGCAACACCCTCAGCCTCCCCATCGCCAAGACCGCCATCGAGATGCTCCTGCACGGCAGCGAGCACTCCACGGTGTACCACTACCTTGAAAGCCAGCGCCCCAAACTAAGGATCGCTGAGATGGGATTCGACCTCTGAGGCAGCCATATGGACGAGTGGATTCAGGACAATCTCGAGAAGGCTGCCAAGATCGCTGCCCTCGGCTACTGCGACCACTGCCTTGGCAGGATGTTCGCCAAATGCGGCGAGCAGCTCACCGACCAGCAGCGCGGACAGATGCTCAGGGCCGCCCTAAAGGAGAACGGCCAGGATTTCGAACCCGAGGAGATATGTCCCCTCTGCGAGGACCTCTTCTCCATGCTCCCCCGCTTCGCCGAGGCCGTCGCCGACAAGATCTCGGAAGTGGAATCCGACAATTTCCTCGTCGGATGCAGGATCGACCCCTCCCAGGCCAAAGCCGAGAAGGAGGTCGTCGAGGAGTACGGACTGGAGGAGACCTTCGAGCCCCTCAAGACCGAACTCAACCGCGAAATCGGGAAGATCGCACTGCCCATGATCAACCGTGCGGTCAACTTCAAGGACCCGCAGGTCGTAGCCTGCGTCGACACCCGTTTCGCAGACGTCACTCTCGACATCGCACCTATATTCATCGCAGGACGCTACAACAAGTTCAGCAGGGAGATCCCGCAGACGAAATGGCCCTGCAGGATGTGCAAAGGAAAGGGATGTGCCAGATGCCACGGAACCGGTAAGATGTACCAGACCTCCGTACAAGAGATAATCGGCGACATCGCACTCGAGATGGCACAGGGTGACGAACACTTCTTCCACGGAATGGGAAGAGAGGACATAGACGCCTGCATGCTCGGGACCGGAAGGCCCTTCATCCTCGAAATCAGCCACCCCAAGATTAGGGACATAGACCTCGACGAGCTCGCAAGGAAGGCCAACGAGTCCCCCCTGGCTCATTACATCGACCTGAAATTCGTACCCAGAAAGTACGTGAAAGAGTACAAGGCCAGCGAGGCGGATAAATTATATCGCGCAAAAGTAAGGGTCGAGGGCAAAGTTAATAAAGAACAAGTGGTTGACGCGACAATATCATTCGAGAACGTGCACTTGGCCCAGAGGACACCCCAGAGGGTGGAACACCGCCGTGCCGACCTTGTCAGGGACAGGGTCGTCTACTGGGTCAAGGCGGAGAACATCGAGGAAGACACCTTCGACCTTCTCCTCAAGACACAATCCGGCACCTATGTGAAGGAATTTGTCTCCGGGGACGAGGGAAGGACCACACCGAACTTCTCCGAGAGACTCGGCATCCAATGCCGCGTAGAACTCCTGGACGTCCTTGAAATTGACTATCAACAACCTGAGGATTGATAAACATGCAGAGATCCAGAGGATTCAGAACAAAAACCCGCCAGAAACTCAAGAAGAGCCCCAGGGCTCGCGGCCTCTCCCCCATCACCAGGGGATTCCAGACCTTCGAGACCGGAGAGAAAGTCAACATCGTAATCGACCCCAGCATCCACAACGGAATGCCCCACTCCAGGTTCCACGGCCTCACCGGTGTCGTCACCGGCGTCAGGGGAACCGCATACGAGGTCAGCGTCAACGTCAGCGGAAAGATGAAGATCGTCGTCTCCCGCCCCGAGCACCTCGTGAAGGCAGTAGCTTAAACACATTCATAGTAATCGACGGGTGAGAAACATGGCAGAGGACAGGTACGTAACTGTAGCAGAAGTAAAGGAAATGCTGACCGAGAAGAACGAGGAGAGAGGAGAACTCATCCCCTCCCTCAAAGCAGCCCTGATGACTGCTACCGAGACCTGCCCTCTGACCGGTGAGCAGGCAAGGGAACTCGCTGCGAAGGTCGCAGAGATCATCGCACCCCTCACGCTTACCGAATACGGAAGGAACAGCATCCCCGTCAAGATTGCGGACACCCTGCCCAGATATCCTGCAGAAGTCCGTGCACTTTTTACAAAAGAGAGAGGAGTCGTGCTTCCTCCCGAGATGACCCAGCAGATTATCGATGCTGTTAACGAATACCTCTGAAACTAACCTGAGGGACCATCATGGAAGAGTACGCATACATATTAGACATACCGCCGCAAAAGCGCGGAGGCAGGTCCGAGAACATCTGCTACGCCGTCGGCGATCATGATTTCAAAATCTTCGAACTCGTCTACAAAGCCGGAGCCGTCATCAACTTCGAGGACCGCGTCTACATCGGAAAGGACGCCGCCAAGAGGGACGTCATCGACCACGTCAAGAGAAGGATTGGCTTCGAGGACTTGAGTGCTACCGCACAGTCCGAGATCGAGTACGCAGTGGAATCCGCCGTCAAGGCAGACGAGGCCCGCTTCATCAACTTCTACAACGTGGCAGGCCCCATCTCCGTCCGCAAGCACATGCTTGAGGAGCTTCCCGGACTCGGAAAGAAGAGCATGAACGCAATCATCGACGAGAGGGCGAAGGAGAACTTCAAGAGCTTTGAGGATCTCACCACCAGGGTGCCCACCGTCAAAGACCCTGTAAAACTCATCGTCAACAGGATCATGCTTCCCAGCATCAACGAAGGCATTGCGATCTACGCTGAAGGACTTGCGTCCAGAGAAGACGTTGACGCAGCCATGAAACTCGGCGGCAACCATCCCATGGGCCCGCTGGAGCTTGCGGACCTTATCGGACTTGATGTATGTCTTGCGGTCCTTAACGTTCTTTACTCTGAATTCGGCGATCAGAAATACCGCCCGCATCCGCTCCTTGTAAAGATGGTCAGAGGCGGAAAACTCGGACGCAAGACCGGACATGGGTTCTATGACTATGAGTGATATAGGAACGGAAGTTCATGAGCGTAATTGTGCTTGCACAAATTACGCGATATGAATTTACGGGCCGAACATACATTCGGATATTCGGGGAATATAGGGGCCCCGAGAATATCCGAATGTATGGAGCGTTTCGGGAGTGCGAAGCACGGAGAAACGCGTGATCACTCAATTTAAAAAGTTGAGTGAAAGCGTTTCGGGA
>CAMNNR010000125.1 GCA_946545675.1 uncultured Thermoplasmata archaeon
TGAACGGGAGACAGATGCCTATGCAGTTGGTCTCCGGATGCTCTATGCCGTATGTATCGCAGGTAAGACCGTCGGACATCAGCAGGCGGAGGCTGACGAAGTCCCTGGGTCCGCCGAGTGCCTCCTCCCTTCCCAATGATCTGAGGAGACCGAACATACGGTTGTCAGCGAAATTGACGTTGGTGTGGAGGAGCCTCACCGAACAGGGGAACAGGTTGAAGTAACCGTACAGGAGCTTGGTGATCGGAAGGACATCGGAGGGTACGCCCTCGACCGCCATAGACGAGCTGCGGAGGGTATTGGCGAACCTATCGTAGTTGCGTATCACCGCACATACGGATTCCTCTTCAGTGTCAACATAATGCAGGGCATCGGCGGCATTCGCATGGAGTGCCAGGGAGACCTCCTTGATGAAGGAACGGATGGAATCGTAACCCACCGGGGTCCCCTCGGAAGGTATCAGGTAATCGATACCGAATTCCTCCTTGTACCATTCAGCTGTCCGGATCGAGAACTCGGGGTGGATGAGGATGTTCAGCTCCGCTCCTGCGGATTTGCGTAGATCCAAAACACTCGTATCGCATCCTACGAAGGAGACCACCTCCACGTTGAGCAGGGAAAGCATGCGGATGATCTCCCTCTTGCCGAAGTCCCAGCTGCGGTCAGCCATGCTGTATCCCAGGATGTTCACCGTCCTCTTTTTCACGGGAACGGGTTCCCTGACGTAATGCTCCAGGATGCGGAGCATGGTATCGTCAAAACCCTCAGAGAAGGACATGTTCGAGAGATCCTCGTCAGCGAGTATGACCTTGTCCCCGAAACCGGATTTCGCCACAGCTTCCTCCCTGTCCACGACCTGAACAGTCGCTCCCAGGGTATCTATCAGCACCACATCGGAACCGGTCTTCGAGATGATGTCCTTGAGACCCTCGGTGATCTTGGGACCGGACCCGAGGATGATGTCCTCCTCGTTCAGGTATGTGCAGGGCATCAGACTGATACGGCTCATGAACTGGGACTGGCAGCAACACGCATCATCCCCAGTGTACGATAGGGACAGCTCCCTCACCATGTTGAGGGCCCTGGAACGGCATCCCCCGGGGCCGTTTATCATGGCCTTGAGGCCCTTGACGCTCTGAGTAGCCAGCACCGCTCCGAGGAATCCGTCGGGTTCGTTGTTCACGGCCTCATCCCCTTCCAGACCTGATTGGTTATCATGTTCATGCTGTTGTTCACCTTCTCTGCGAATTCGAGACTTCCTTCGGCCCCGACGAAACGGATCACCGTTCCGCACCACCTCTTACCCGTACGGCCCACCCTCGGGTCGCCGGCGATAACCAAATCCGCATGGTAGCGGTCCACGGCTTCCGCCAGATGGCATAACTCCACATCACCTTCCATGGGAGGTGAGTTGGAATGTCCCGGAGGGAGCCCCCTTGATGCGAACTGTTCCTTCCAGACCAGATGCGCAGCGACCTCGAAACCCATGAAGCGGAGAACGTCTATGTACGGTTCGAGATAGACGTCACTGCGCTGGTAGAACACGGCCCTCTTTCCTTCGTATCTGCCCTTGAGATACTTCGCGCGGGTCTCGAATTCCTCCACCTGGGATTGGTAGTAGGCCATCGCCGACTCCCTGCAGCCGGTCATCTCAGACAGTTTCTCGCACCATTCCCTGACGGTGAAGAGCGTGAACGGCCTGTCTAGGCCTATGAATTTCCTGTCGGCGGGAATGATCTCCCTCGATATGCCCTCGTACATCTTATGGGAGGGGCCGTAACCGAATTGGATGAAATATTCGCAGGAGGCGAATCTCTTCAATTCCTCTACGGTGGCGACGTCCAACAGGATGGGGCCGAGTCTCAATCCGCAGGCATCGAGCATCTCGTTCATCCTGCGGACGTTGTTCTTGTCGTTCATTATGTCGGGTTGCATGCAGATGAGGGCGGTGAGGCCTTTCTCCACAGGCTGGGTCCAGTCCATGAGCGACACGACGGCCCTGTATGCTCCGCGGATCGCTCCGAACTTACTGCCGAGGAACTTCTCGTCGGTGTCGACAGGTACTATATCGATATCGGGACGATCGACATCATTGATCACACCTGCTATGTCGGTACCTATCGTATCCGCGGTGCAGGTCTGGACCACGAAGATCGTCCTGTAGCCCTTTTCTATGGCATCTTCGATTGTTTTACGAAGACATTTGCGGTCTCCAGTGAACATGTTCCTGGCGTTCATGCCGGAGGAGAAGAGGTTGTCGGGGTATGCCGTGCCCCTTAGTCTCTGGGATAATCCGCCCCTCCTGAGCCATGCGTATTCCATCAGGTACGCACAGTTCCTGGGACCGTGCAGGACTATCGCCGCATCCTTTACCGAAAGAAGCGCTTGAATGGCACCATGCGACGTGCAGGCAGGCATGGCGTGCTTGCCTTTGTAGACGATCCCGCGTTCCCTGTCTACGTGGTCGAAGGTGCAACGGACTCGTACGGCCGGTGGCTCGAAATCGGTCACGGGTTGTTTTGCGGCTATCTGGGTCAGGGCATTGTCGTTCAACGGATGTGCAGGATACTTCCCCTGTCTGCCTTCCATCACTTCCATGATCCTGTCGACTATGGAATCCAGCTGTTTCGTGGATTCGGAATCGGGCAGGAGCTCGGCCACAGTCTTCCCGGCCGCTTCCGCTTCCGAGAAGGCAGGACTGTTCCCGATGGTGGCGATTATCGGGATACCTGTCGCTTTGGAGAATTCTTCTACCCTTACCCTGTCCTCGGGTTTGCGGCTGTTCACAACGATCCCGATGATGCAGGCCGTCCCGTTCAGGTTCTTGATACCGCGGAGGATGTTGTTTCCCGCGTATACGGACATGAAATCCTCCGAGACCACTATGAGTATGCCGTCGGTCTCCTTGCGCCTCATAGGTACCGAGAAACCGCCGCAGACGACATCTCCGAGGACATCGCAGATGCGGATGTCGGTGTCGGGGGGCGTGTTCCTCTCGACGTAGCTGAACATGGAGATCATTCCCTTGCCTGCACAGCCTATTCCGGGTTCGGCACCGCCACATTCCACACATGAGACTCCGTTCGATCCTTCTTCGATGACACCCTCCTCGACACCGTCTAGAAGAGAATCCATGAAGGTCTTCTGCTGCACCCCGTTGGTGAGGAGACGTGTGGAATCATGCTTGGGGTCGCATCCTATGTGAAGGACCTTTTTGCCCCTTTTCGAGAGAAGGTAGGAAAGGTTGGATGCAACCGAGGATTTGCCCACTCCCCCCTTGCCGTACACGGAAATCTTGAACATAGACCTGCATGTCTGTTTGGATATATAAGCCAAAAACCATATTCATACATAAGTCGCCTAGTACCACTGGCTTGAAGGTTCCGCCATAATTATTTTTTATATATTCGGATAAAAATCGCCCTGGCAATGGCAGAGGCATACACCAAGTCTGACATGAGGAACCTTCTCATCTCCACATGTACAGCAGCCATTATTACGCCTCTTATGAGCACCATGATGAATCTCGCCCTCCTCACCATCGGGACGGAGTTCGGCGTGGGTTCCCACGACCAGGCCTATGTG
>CAMNNR010000126.1 GCA_946545675.1 uncultured Thermoplasmata archaeon
ACAACCCCGACACCATGACCGAGAAGGAACTGGAACAGGCTTTCGTGGACCACAACGTTAAATGTCTCACCTGCGGCGGTGCCCTGGGCCCCGTCGAGGACTTCAACCTCATGTTCAGGACCACCATCGGTCCCGGAACCTCCCGCGTCGGATACCTCAGGCCCGAGACCGCCCAGGGTATCTTCATGAACTTCCAGAACCTCTACAGGTACAACAGGGAGAAACTCCCCCTGGGTGTCATGCAGACCGGAAGGAGCTACAGGAACGAGATCGCCCCCAGGCAGGGCATGATCAGGATGAGGGAGTTCAACCAGATGGAGGTCGAACTCTTCGTCGACCCCAACGACAAGACCTGGCCCCGTTTCCACGAAATGGAGAACGAGGAACTCACCCTCCTGCCCAACACCGGCTCCGAGACCGTCACCATGACCGTCAAGGAAGCCGTCGAGAAACACGTCATCGCAAATGAGGTGCTGGCATATTTCGTCGGCACCATCAAACAACTGCTCGTCAACTGCGGTGTCGATCCCGCCAGGCTGCGCTTCAGGCAGCACATGCCCGACGAGATGGCACACTACGCAGCGGACTGCTGGGACGCGGAAGCCCTGCTCTCCCTCGGATGGACCGAGATCACCGGTATCGCAGACCGCGGCAGCTGGGACCTCTCCAGGCACGGACAGTTCTCCGGAGCAGACCTCACCCACTTCGTCAGATACGACGAACCCAGGGAGGTCGAGGTGGACAAGGTCAAGGCGAACCACAAGGTCCTCGGACCCGCATTCAAGGCCAAGGCCAAAGCCGTGACCGAGGCGATCGAGGCCAAGACCCCCGCTGACATCATTGACGGCAAACTCACCGTCACCGTCGACGGAGAGGAGATCGTCCTCGATTCCGACAAGTTCAGCGTGCAGAAGGTCAAGGAGAAGGTCTCCGGCGAGAGGATCATTCCCCACGTCATCGAACCCTCCTGCGGACTCGACAGGATATTCTACACCGTGCTGGAACATGCGTATTCCTACGACAAGGACAGGGAGAACACCGTCCTCAGGCTGGCACCCGCCGTCGCCCCCATCAAGGTCGGAGTCTTCCCCCTGATGCCCAAGGACGGACTCGACAGGGTCGCCCGCGACCTCTGCGAAGCCATCCACACCCACCGCGCCGAAGCCTACTACGACGACGCAGGGCAGATCGGAAAGAGGTACGCCCGCATGGACGAGGCCGGTACCCCCTGGTGCATCACCGTGGATTACGACACCCTCGAGGGCCCCTCCCGCGGAACCGTCACCCTCAGGGACAGGGACACCACCCAGCAGAAGAGGATCGTCATGGATGACGCCCCCGCCATCATCGACGACCTCATCACCGGCAAGAGGACCTTCGCCGACCTCTGATAAATATCCCTTTCCCGGGAGATATCCCGGGATCATCCTTTCTTGAACTGTTAATCGGATAGATGGATTACCCGACCCGTCCCCACCCATCCTATTTATTACTTCTGCTTGATGGAGGGTTTCCGACTGTCCAGACTATCCTATATGATACTGGATTAACGCGATGACATCGGGTCAAGGCCCGTTTCGTCTATATCTTTAAATCCCCGTCAAGCCAATTTTAACTATCGGTGATAAAAATTGGCTATCAATGATCTTGAAGACCTTGAAAAGCTCACCGTTCTCAAAGCCCAAATGAACTCCTTCTCCGTGAAGGATCTTTGTGCGGGCAAGTTCCCGACCGTGGGACCTGACGACACAGTCTCCGACTGTCTCGCCGCCATGCGCAAGTCGGGCTTCCAGGAAATACCTGTCGCGAGCAACGGCGACTACCTCGGAATGGTCAAGTATGCTACCCTTCTGAAGAAGAAGAGTGCCACTCCTGAGACCAAGGTCAAAGCGGTTCTCAGCAACCTGCCCACCGTCACCTGCATCAGCAGCGTGACCGAGATAGCAGAGATAATGGTCAGGGAGAACTGCAGGCAGCTGGCACTTCTGCAGGACGGTAAGTTGCAGGACGTGGTTACGAGGAATAACCTGGTCGGAATAGCTGCCAAGATGAAACCCCTCAAGGACTACAAGGTGTGGGAGATAATGACCTCCCCCGTGGTCACCGCGAAGGAGACCGAGATGCTCTCCGAAGCCATCAGCACCATGACCGACCTTGACATCAGAACCATGCCTGTCATCGACCGTCTGGGTAACCTCAGCGGAGTGATCGGAATGAAGGAGGTAATCGAGAACAGCTGGAAGGCTGGCGAGCGTTCCGTAGAGAAGCTCAACAAGAACCCCAGCAGTCAGATCCCCGTATCCACCATATCCGTCACCAGCGTGGTCACCGCGGACTGGGAGGACAGCATCGCTGATGTGGCTGCCATCATGGCAGACAAGGGAATCTCCACCGTGCCCATCATGGACGGCGACGAGATCGTCGGCGTGGTAACCGAGTTCGACATAGTGGAGCTCATCGCCAACTGCGGAGAGAGGGAAGGACTGTTCGTTCAGATCAGCGGTCTCAGCGACGAGGACAGGATCTACGCTGACGCCATGTACTCGGATATCCAGACCGAGATGCAGAAGATCACGAAGATCGTCAAGCCCGAGTCCCTGAACATCCACGTCGCCCGCTATAACGAGACCGGCGACAGGAAGAAGTACAGCCTCGTGGGAAAGCTGTTCTACGATGGACGCACCCTGAACTGCAAGCAGATCGGCTGGGACCTCATCCAGGCCAACAAGGACCTGCTAAAGAAGTTCAGCGACTCCATCAAGAGCAACAAGGACACCGTGGTTTCCTTCAGAAGAAGGAAGTAAACCTTTCACAGGGGGAGCAATCCCCCTACACTTTTTTATCAGTGATTGTGGGCAGCTAGGATGCCGTTAAGCCTTTCATCCAAAAGACCCAGATTATAGATCATGGCCTCGCGCTCCTCTCCCTTGAACTGAGAGAAGAGGTTATCGGTGAAATCCGAGACTGCCATTTTGAAGACCTCGTTGATCTCACGGCCCCGGTCAGTGAGGACGAGGGATCTCAGCTTACCCTTCGCCACGTTCTCCACCAGACCCATCGCATGGAGTTCGGTGACTACCATGGAGACCCTGGACTTGTCATAGGGAAGATGCGTGGTTATCTCCTTCTGGCACATGCCTTCCTGACGTCCGATTACAGCAAGAATGATGAGGTGATAGAGCTTGAGTCCGTCCTCTTCGAAAAGGGGTTCGATGGTGACACGGAGACACCTCTTGAACTTGTCCGAGAATACCTCCAGGAACTCGAGAATGTCGCGTGCGCTCACATCGCTGCCCATATGTACCCAATCATAACAGGAGTTTATAATAGTTTAGTTTTAAACTAAATTTTAAATATCGTGCTATCGATTCTTTGTCCTGTCCGCAGTGATGGGGGTGCGGTGTGGAGGACACTTAATGCGCAATTATGAGGAATTCCTTGAAGAGAGAACGAGGAAATGTCAGAAAGACAGCAACATCCCCAGAGAACTGTACGATTACTACGATGTCAAGAAGGGTCTCAGGGACCGCAACGGCAAAGGAGTGGTCGCCGGACTCACCAAC
>CAMNNR010000127.1 GCA_946545675.1 uncultured Thermoplasmata archaeon
TGAAGAACTTCTTCAAGGTGGACGACGTCGCAAAGCAGTTCGACAAGTACACCATCCGCTTCTACTACCTCAACACCCACTACAGGAGTCCCCTCACATACGGTGAGGAGTACATGCTCGAGGCTCAGTCCGCGCTGAAAAGGCTGTGGAACAACTACCGCGACCTGCAGGCATGCGCACGCGACGGTACTTCGGGCGATGCATGCAAGGACATGGTTGACTCCGCCAGGAAAGAATTCATCGAGGCCATGGACGACGACTTCAACACCCGTGCGGCCATCGAATCCCTGTTCTCACTGGCCCGCACTACCAACAAGATGATGGCCGAAAAGACCCTCAGCAAGGAAGGTGCGACATCCATCCTCGCTTACATGGACGAGGTCAACGACGTGCTCGGCATCCTTCCCGAGGAGGAGCGGTCCGACGATGACTTCGCAGCAGCCATGAGCATCATCGTGGACCTGAGGAAGGAACTCAGGGCTAGGAAGCAGTACGACCTTGCCGACATGATCCGCGACAGGCTCAAAGAAGCCGGCTATGCCATCGAGGACTCCGCCGACGGAGCCAAGTGGAAGAAACTCTGATTAAAATCATAATCTGGCACTCTGTGAAGAACAGGGTGCCGGACACTTTCTTACTCGATCTTCTTGAGGAGCTGGTCCTCGTATTCGCAGGCTTTGCAACGTTTGCCGTTGCAGGGTTCCCCGCACTCGCAGAACTTCACGTCGCGGGGTTCGCCGTCCTTCGAAAGTAACGGTTTGAGTTTGTCGTAGCTCGAGACGATGCTGTATTTGGTACCGGGTGAGCGGTCCTCCAGACTGTCCACCACATCGCGGTATTCGTTCCTCAAGGCTTCCGACCAATAGGGGCACTCACCGTCCCAGAAAGGTATTCCGGATACCATGGCGTAAAGGAGCGATTCCTTCTCCGGGATCATCCTGAGAGGATAGAAGCGGGGTATGAGTCCCGGACGGATCTTCGTGTGGGGCCCTAAACGTGCCAGACGATCGACGTCGCCGCGGACGAAGTTCATCATCACGGACTGTGCGACGTCATCCAGATTGTGGCCGGTGGCAAGGTATTTCGCCCCCACCTTCCTCGCCTCGTCGTTCATCAGCTTGCGCCTGAACACCCCGCAATATGTACAAGGTGAATTCTCCCCTGAGACGGGTGCGATGCTGTCCATGGTAAGTCCGCTGAGTTCGCTGAACGAACGCTGATGATATTCGATCCCGTTCTCCTCGCAGTACTTCCTGACGATGTCGAGGCTCGGAGGGCGGTAACCCTCGATGCCTTCGTCGATGGAGATGCAGACGACCCTGATGCCGTTCTTCTCGTTGAAGAGCTGATGCATCATGTGCAGGGTGACCATGCTGTCCTTCCCGCCGGAAACGGCCACCCCGACGGTGTCGCCCTTGTACAGCGAGACCTCCTTGCGGACCTCCTTCTTCACCCTCCTCTCGAAATACTCCCTGAAATGGAAGGAACAGAGATGGGAACCGTTGTACCTGACGAAGGTCACGGCGGAGTCTGCACAAAGGTCGCATTTCATTCGAAGTCTGCTCCTTCGTTCTGAGGGGTGTCGAGGAGGTACTCGATCTTGTGTGCGAGTTCCTTCGGGGGGATGCTGTCGATGGCGATGTAGGTCGCCCTGCCCCCATCGGGTTCACGCTTGACCTCGGTCCTTATCAGGCCCTGCTTCTCGAGGTCCTTCACGTAGGTATAATACTGCGTGTGCTGCTTTGCTGGCACATTGTATTCCTCGCATACGACCGCATAGGTCTTCTCGCACTTGCTGATGCTTATGGAGGGAGCGGTCTTGATGGCCCTGGAAATGGAGAGCAGCGCAAGCTTACGGTTCATATCGAGGTCGTTCAGCTTGTTCTCGGAGACGTCGCTGTAGATCGATGCGCCGCCCGTGCGGATGCAGTCGAGGGTCACGGTAGACAGCCCTTCTTTCTCGGCGCTGTGTGCGGCCCTCTCGAGGATCTCCATCGCGAATCTGGCATCCCCGAACTCCTCGGAGAGCCTGGCGATGAGGTCCACGCCGTCTTCGTCCAAGGTATCCTTCTCGAGTGCCAGGTCGGCCCTGTAGCGGACGATGGCCCGAAGATCTTCCAGGGTGTACTTCATGAAGGTGATCATGTTGGCCCTTCTGAAAGTCGACATAGAGGCCTCATCGAGGAGGGAAGCCAGGGAATACTGGGAGATCATGATCAGCGACAGGGTCGCCTTGCCCTTCATGTCCTCGGTGAATCTGGTCAATTGGTAGACGAGGTTCTTGGTGGAACCCTTGAGTATGCAGTCCACTTCGTCGAGGACGACCACCAGGGGTGCGCCCTCCTTCTCCATGGCCCGCTTGAGCAGAGTCAGGATCTCATCGATGGCGAAACCCCGGTCGGGGAATCCGCGGTCGTAGTGCCTCATTATATCCAGCACCGCCGCGTACTCGGTGTTGCGGATCCTGCAGTTGACGTAGACGTAATCCATACGGCGGTTGTTCTCGCTGAAGTAGACCTTCATATCCTCGCAGAAACGCTTGGCGGTGACGGTCTTGCCTGAACCCACGGAACCCCACAGGTACGCGGAACACGCCCTGTTATCCATGGCGAGAGGGCTGAACATACGCTCAAGCTCCCCCATCTGGGCCTCCCTGAGGACGACCTTGTCGGGGACATAGTCGAATGACAGCGACTCGCCGTCGCGGATTATGCGTGAGTTGCGCTCGAACATATCAGTTCCTGCTGAATCTGGTGAATCCTCCGGCGCCGAACACCTCGATGCCGTGTTTCTCCCATACGTCGCATATCAGGTTTATACCCAGCGAATCCGAGGACATGTGGCCGGAGATCACCACGTTGATGTTGCATTTCCTGCATTCATCTATGCTGCTCTTGGGCATGTGCATGGCCACGACGGTACCTACCCCGGCATTCTTGAGTTCCTCGTAGATGCCGTCAGGGGCGGAAGTGCCCCCGGTCATCTTGGCAATCACCTTGCCGCAGCGGGATTCCTTGTTCCCAAGTATGATGCGGGGAGGGTCGTTGAGACGGGCCGCCTGCCTGTATTCAGGCTCGGTCATCAGTGCGTTCACGATGTCGTCGAGGGTCTTGGGCTGTGCCTCCTCGAACTTATTCTCGAGATATTCCTGCACCATGTTGTCGGCGGCGGAATGGATGTTAAAGAAGGGGATGTTCAGCAGTCTGGCACAATCGGCTACCATATTGTAGTTGGAACCCATCACACCGTAGAGGACCTCGTCCATGCGGGGTTTCATGAGGCCTTCGGCTACGTTGATGGGGACTCCCACCTCGTGGAATATGTCGGTCTGCATCCACATGACCTTGGGGAAGGGGTTCCTGGATTTCCCGGTAGGGTGGTGAGCCACCACAGCATCGATCCTCTGTCCCTTCTCCCTGAGGCGGTCCGCCAGGAGAATCTCGCCGTCAGTGATGTCGACTCCCCACATGAACCTCTCCGCCTCGGTCTCCTTGGCGATGTCGTCACCCCAGGCGAAACGGCAGTCGTAGTAGGGGTTCCAGAGACTCTCGGTGTC
>CAMNNR010000128.1 GCA_946545675.1 uncultured Thermoplasmata archaeon
CCTGCTCAAGAACCGCAACCGCAACCTGAGTCCCCACCACGGATGTGTGCTGGTGGACGGGCAGGACCTGAAGGACCTGAAGAAGAGGGATATCGCCAGAAAGGTCTCCGTTGTCCCCCAATCGAACGAGATCAACTTCGCTTTCACAGTCAGGGAGATCGTGGAGATGGGGCGCATGCCTTTCCAGGAGGCCTTCACGGGACTCTCCAAGAGGGATATCGAGCTCGTCGACGAAGCGATCCGCTCCACCGGTCTGGAGGATATGCAGGACAGGCACATCAACACCATGAGCGGAGGCGAGAGGCAGAGGGCGATAATCGCCAGGGCAATCGCCCAGGATCCCCAGATCCTCCTCATGGACGAGCCTACCCTTCATCTCGATGTCAACATGCAGTTCGAGGTTCTAGACCTGGTGAGGAGGCTGTGCGATGAGAAAGGCCTCACCGTGGTGATCGTCTCCCACGACCTGCCCATGGCTGCTCGCTACTGTGATGTGATAGCGATGATCCACGACCACAACATCCTGTGCGTGGGCGAGCCGGAGGAGGTCCTCACCTCGGAGAACATGAGGACAGTCTTCAATGTCGACGCCGACCTCGGTATAGACGAGTTCAACGGGAAACGTACGGTGCACCTGCATGGTGTCGCAGGCCGCAGGTGAGATCAGAACAGGTTCTTGGGAAGGACCGGGACGTGCCCGAACCTTCCCTCGGAGTATAGTTTCTGCAAGTCGGAATGTGCCCTGATCCCAAGGACATCGGACACGTGGACAAGTGATGAGTTTCCAGTGTCTGGGTCTTTGTCAGAGAACCATATCTGATCTCTTCTTAAGAGGTCTGAATCCAAGAGACTCCTGTCGTTGGTTGCGAACAGCAACTGAGCCCCCGAAACATTTGATTCAGAACAGAAGCTCCTCACGATCCATTTGGAGATCTCGGTCTGCAACCCTTCCCCGAAATCGTCCGCCACCAGGGTCTTCCCCTGTTGTATCGTCGCTCCAACATCTCCCATGAGTGAAAGGAAACGCACGGTGGCGGAACTAACCGTTCCCCCGGGGTAACCTGTGGAGGAAACGTTCATCGAGGCATTCATATCCGCTTCCGTGATCCCTATGATCCTCATGGCCCGGCTGACATGGTTCCTGAAGGATATGCTCTCCCTCATATGTGCGGAAAGTTCCTTCAGGCCCTCGTCGCGGTGGATGACGATGTCCTCGGAAATACCCCTGAAAGCTTCGGAGCACATCCTGTTCCCCGCATCAGCGGCCCATCCGAGGAAGGCGGTGTTCCCCGTGCACTTCCTCTCCGCTTCCTTCAGCCCTTTCGAAGCCTCGCGGTTCCTGAAGACGAATTCCCCTCCTGAACGTATGAACACAGACACAGGTCTGCTGGTGGGGTAATAGGTGAGGGATTCGAATTCGATACGGTTCGCGGTGTAGCTTATCCTGTAATCATAGAGGGTTCCCTCTCTGACGAACCTGATGCCGATCCACACCGGGAGGTTGCTGTTCCTGTTGGGCTCGAACCAAGGGTATCTGGCTCCCTCAGGCAATCTGCTCCCGACCATGAATTGGAGTGCGTCCAGTACTCTCACGAGGCAGGATTTCCCGGACGCATTGGCACCGAAGAGGGAGGAGGTAGCCAGAATGGGAACTGGCAGCACGGCGATACGGAGAAGACCCTCTTCGATGTCCTCGATCCTAGCGGATTCCATGCTGAACACGGCCCTGTCGCAGAAGGGTCCGAAGTTCTGGAATGATAGATCCACTAGCATCTTAAGTGAACATGTAATTAAAGATATAAATTTGTAATTATAAAACGAATTCACTATTGAAATTACATATTGCGATTTTTTGATGATGAATGTTGCATAAACAATGACCCCACAACCCTTAATCCTAGATGTTCATCAGGTAGCATCATGCTGTTCAGAGCGGAATCGGTCACCAAGGCCTACGGGCCCAACAAGGTGCTCCTGGATGCCAACATCCAGATCAACGAGCACGATGCAATCGGACTGATAGGTCTGAACGGCGCCGGGAAATCGACCTTCATCAAGATCCTCCTGGGCATCGAGGATTACGATACTGGGGAGATCAAGAGGCAGACCCACAACATCGGATATCTGGAGCAGTTCTCCGAGGGCGGACACTTCACCGTCAGGGAGGTCCTGGGAAGGCCTTAC
Organism: uncultured Thermoplasmata archaeon; assembly: GCA_946545675.1. Classification (GTDB taxonomy): domain Archaea; phylum Thermoplasmatota; class Thermoplasmata; order Methanomassiliicoccales; family Methanomethylophilaceae; genus Methanomethylophilus. Next base: position 2,185 of record CAMNNR010000128.1, read on the forward strand.
GGCCACATCGAGAACATCCGCAGGAGGATGACCGAGATCGACGAGCTCATGGCCTCCGGCAAGGACATCGATTGGAATGCCGTGGCAACGGAGTATGCCGAGCTGGAGCAGAAGCTTGCGAGCTGCGACGTCGCTGACGAGAAGACATTGATCTCAGCATTGACGCAGGTGGGCCTCAACAAGGACTTCATGGAACGTTATATGGACACTCTCTCGGGAGGAGAAAGAGCAAAGGTCATGCTGGCCCGTATCGTCGTCCAGGCGGAGGAATGCGACATCCTCATCATGGATGAGCCCACATCCCATCTCGATATCTACACCATCGAATGGTTGGAGGATTACATCCTCAAGACCAACTGTGCCTTCCTAGTCGTCTCCCACGACAGGTATTTCCTGGATAAGATGGCCACCAAGATGGTGGAGATCTCCAATGGGAAGACCCGCGAGTACCGTGGGAATTATACAGATTTCGTAATGAAGAAGATGCTGGACATGCAGCGCATGGAGCAGGAGTACCTCAAGTACAGCCAGAACAAGCGCGAGCAGCAGCGTATCGCGGAGCAGATGCGCCACGATCAGTGGTACATGGGCACCCACAAGACCAGGGAGCGCATGATCGCCAAGATGGAGGTCAAGGAGAAGCCCGAGGAGACCCGTGAGATCACAGTGAGGATCCAGGCCGCACACAAGTCCGGGAAGAACGTCTTCACTATGAAGGACTGCGCCATTAAGTATGACGGAAACTACATCCTGGAACATATCAATCTCGACATCCACAAAGGCGACAAGATCGGTATCTTCGGTTCCAACGGTCAGGGGAAATCTACACTTGTGAAAGCCCTTCTGGAGGAGATCCCCTGCGAAGGGGAGCTCTGGGTTGCCCCCGGGGCGAAGATTGGTTACTATTCACAGCTCCACGAGAACCTGGACCTGAGGCTCACCGCCGAAGAGCAGGTCCTTCAGATCATCGGGAAGGACAGGAGGGGAGACGCAAGGAAGCTCCTCGCCAGGTTCCTTCTGACCAGCGACGAGGTCGACCGCCCCATGTCGACCCTTTCGGGTGGACAGAGGTGCAGGGTCGCTCTCACCATACTTCTCCTCACAGAATCCAACGTCCTCGTCCTCGACGAACCTACCAACTACCTCGACATCCCCGCCAGGCATGCCATCGAGGAGGCTTTGGTGGAATATGACGGCACGATCATCACGGTCACACACGACAGGTACTTCCTTGATTCCGTCTGCACCAGCGTCATCGAGGGGAAGGACG
>CAMNNR010000129.1 GCA_946545675.1 uncultured Thermoplasmata archaeon
TCGACGCCAACCTCATCAAGAAGACGCTGGCAGGCATGGACCTGGACAAATACGACGTAATCATCGTGGAGAACGTGGGCAACCTCGTCTGCCCCGCCGATTTCCCCCTGGGTACCGACTACAGAGCGGTCGTGGTCTCCACCACCGAGGGCGACGACATGGTCAGGAAGCACCATGCGATATTCCAGCACTCCGACGTGGCCATCCTCAACAAGATGGACATCGCCGATGCGGTGGGCGTAGACCCCTCCGTGGTCGTCTCCGACTACAGCAAGCTCACCGGCGGTCTCAAGAGCATGTACACCTGCAGTGCCAGGAAGGGCGACGGCATCGATGAAATAATCAAAGCGTTCGGTTTCAATTGAGAGGAGAGAGAAGAATGAAGATCATCACAATCGGCGGCGGAGCAAGAGAACATGCGGCGGTTGAAGCACTCGCCCGTTCCGGAGCGGAGATATATGCCGTCATGAAGAACGTAAACCCCGGCATCCAGTCGAAAGCAGCCAAGGTCCTCATTTGCGACGAGGACGATATCGACAAGATCTGCGATTTCGCCATAGAGAACTTCGTGGAATACGCATTCGTCGGCCCCGAAGCCCCCCTGTCCAAAGGCGTGGTCAACGCCCTGCAGGACGTGGGAATCAAATGCGCCTCCCCCACAGCGGAAGCCGCCAGGATCGAGACCAGCAAGACCTTCATGAGGGAACTGGTCACCAAATACAAGATCGCAGGCAATCTCAGGTACAACAGTTTCGACACTGCCGCAGAGGCGATCGCATTCGTGAAGACCGTCCCCTACAAAGTGGCAGTCAAACCCGTCGGACTCACCGGCGGAAAGGGAGTGAAGGTCCAGGGCGACCAACTAACCAACCTCGACGAGACCATCGAATACATCAACGAGATCTTCGAGGGCCACGTCGGAGGAGGAAAGGTCATCATCGAGGAGAAGGCCGAGGGAGAGGAATTCACCCAGATGGTCTTCACCAACGGAGAGGATGTCATCCCCATGCCCCTGGTCCAGGACCACAAGAGGGCATACGAGGGAGACACCGGCCCCAACACCGGCGGAATGGGATCCTACAGCGACTCCAACCACCTGCTGCCCTTCGTGACCGAGGAGGACCGCGCCGCGGCTATCTCCATTGTCAAGGATATTGTTGCCGCACTCGCCAAGGAAGGTTGCACCTACCGCGGAACCATGTACGGTCAGTTCATGCTCACTGCCGACGGACCCAAGATCATCGAGATCAACGCCAGGTTCGGAGACCCTGAGGCCATGAACGTCCTCACCGCACTGGTGTCCGACTTCGGCGAGATTGTCAAATGGGAAGCGGGCGGCAAACTGAAGGATGAAGTCAGGTTCGCCAACAAGGCCACTGTCTGCAAATACGTCGTCCCCAGGGGATACGGAGTCAAATCCGAACCCGGACACACCATCTCGCTCAACCTCGACAGCATCGAGAACTCGGGCGCTGTGGCATACTTCGGTTCCGTCGACATGAAGGAGAACAGGCTCATCACCGGCACCTCCCGTTCGATCGGAATCGTCGGCATCGGCGAGACCATCGAGGAGGCGGAGCAGCACTGCGAGAAGGCACTGACCTACGTCAACTGCGATGCCATCTACGTGCGCCACGACATCGGTACCAAGGCCCTGATCCAGAAAAGGATCGACCACATGAAACAGATCCGCGGACAATGAGAAGAGTCGCCGTGAAGATCGCATATCTGGGAGACGAATTCAACGGCTCCCAGATACAGCCTGCGGAAACAAACCTCAGGACCGTGGCGGGGGAGATCCTCGCCAATCTCACCCTGGTAGACCACGTACCGCCTGAGAAGATCGACTTGAAGTTCGCAAGCCGCACCGATGCGGGCGTGAGCGCCCTCGGTAACGTGGTCACGTTCTACACCGAATTCAAGGATCTGGGTCTTTTGCTCCGCGCGGTGAATTCCATCTCCCACGGAGTGTATTATACCGCGGTGACCGAGGTCAGCGAGACGTTCAACCCGCGCATGGCCGAGAAGAGGTTCTACCGCTACATCGTGCCCGAACACCGCATCGATTTCGAAAAATTCTGCGAGGCGGCCAAGATCTTCGAGGGGCATCACGACTTCAAACGCTTCGCCAAGAACGAGACCGGGAGATCCACCGTCATGGCCATCGACTACGTGAAGGTCACCCATCAGAACGGGATGATCATCACGGATTTCAGAGCGGATTTCTTCCTCTGGAACATGATAAGGAGGATCATGGCCGCAGTAATACAGGTAGGGAAGGGGATGTCCTCCCTTGACGACGTGAAGGCCAAACTCGCCGGAGAGGACGGGACATTCGGAATAGCCAAGGCCGAAGGACTGACCCTCCTCGATGTAACCTATCCTGACCTGGAATTCTGGAAACCGGAGTTCTGCCCCTTCGAGAAGAGGATCAGACAGGACCTTTACACCGATTCCCTCCGCACCCTTTTCCATAGGTCCTTGTAAGAGGAGATAGATTCTCCTGTATGCAACTGACGGAGCTGATCTCCGACGTGGACCGCGCACTCGCTGACGAGGAACGTGCGGCCGACCTCGCTTTCGAGCAATCGAGGAAGATCATCAGGAAGACCAAGACTGCCATCCACGGCATCCATACGGGCCGCCGCGACCCCGAACTGATAGACAGCATATCTGGGGACCTTGCAGGCCTCATACAGTCCGTTTCCGCCTATCCTCGCCTGGTATTCGGCAACGACGTGAGCAGTGCGATGATGGAGTTCTCCGAAACGGTACTCTACGATTACGCCTCACGCGGTCTAGAACTCCCCTCCTATCAGGACCTTGAGGTCACACCCGGCGCCTGGGTCATGGGGCTCGCAGACTGCATCGGGGAACTCAGGAGGGATATGCTGACCGCTTTGGTGGACGGAGATGTGGAACGTGCGGAGACCCTTTTCAAGACCATGGAGGAACTCTCCGACGCATTGATGACGTTCGATATCAAGGAGTCCGTCGTCCCAATCAGAAGGAAACAGGACATCGCCCGCGGGATAATGGACAGGTCCCGCACCGATCTCGCTACCGCGAGGATAATGAAACAGTAACAGAAACGGGGGCTTGCGCCCCCTTTAAAGTTTTAGCGCCTTGCCTTGGGCTTTCCGTAGTTCTTCACCGGCTTGCGGTATACCCAGATGCCGATGATCACTAGGATTACGATGATGAGGATCATGATCCAGTTCATGTAATCCATGTTGCCCTGCTCGTAGTAGAAGGTCTGCTTATCTCCGAGACCGTTGAGGTTGTAGGAGGAGTCCCCTGCGGACAGGTAGTATGTGTGCTCTCCGTGGGAGAGGTTGGCACTGTAGTACTTGTAGGTCACGGTGGCAGAACTTCCGGCTGCGACAGACAGGTTCTGCTCGCTGTCATCTACCTTGACG
>CAMNNR010000130.1 GCA_946545675.1 uncultured Thermoplasmata archaeon
TGGCCTGGACCTCGTCCTCGTTGGCGGAACCGGACACCTTGGCAATCGCATCGGGAGTGACCGCACCGCCGAGGGAGGCAGCGGTCTGCAGGGTGTTGACAGCACGCCTTACGTCGCCTCTGGCTATGTATACGAGGGAGTCCACGGCCCCTTCACCCATCTGTATGCCTTCGTTGGACACTATCCTCTCGATGACCTTCACGATCTCGTCGTTGGATACGGGCCTGAACCTGAAGACCGCACACCTGGACTGGATGGGGTCGATGATCTTCGATGAATAGTTGCAGGAGAGGATGAAACGGCAGGTCTTGGAGTACTTCTCCATGGTCCTCCTGAGTGCACCCTGTGCATCGTTGGTGAGCGCGTCGGACTCGTCGAGGAAGATGATCTTGAACTCGGCACCCTCGATGGGCGCGGTCCTCGCGAACTCCTTGATCTTTCCCCTGACGACGTCGATTCCCCTGTCGTCGGATGCGTTGAGTTCGATGAAGTTCCCTCTCCAGTTGTCGCCGAACATGCTCCTGGCGAGAGCGAGGGCACAGGTGGTCTTACCGGTACCGGGGGTGCCGGCGAACATGAGATGGGGCATATTCTTCGCCTCAACGTAACCTTTGAGCCTGTCGGTGACGCCTTTCTGTCCCACGACCTCGTCGAGTGTCTTCGGCCTGTATTTCTCTGTCCAAATCTCGTTCATTCGTTCACCCTGTTGTTACGGTATTGTCAGTACTCCCTGATAATCCTATCCAGTGCATCGGATATCTTGTTCTCTTTGTGTATGCGGGGATTCTCGGTGTATATGTCGACGAAGAGCCCATCGTGACCGTAGATCCTCACGATCTCCTTCCCTTCGATCTCGTAGAACCTGTGGGAGACTATGTCGAAGTCCATTCCCCACGATCCGCGGGAGTTCTTCTCCGGGGACATGACCACCCTGGTGTAGTCTTCGCCGCGCCATACGCGTGCGGTGAGGTAGTACTTCCTCTTGGTGGGGCCGAGGATGGTGACGAGGCACTCCTTTTCCACGGGACCGTCCTCCTTGGTCTTCCATCTGGGGTCCTCGGGATTGAGGAGGACGTCCATCTCTTCCCTCTCCATGTAGGCCATGTTGCTCATGATCATGGTGGATTCCACGCGGGCGAGACGCATCTTGAGCTGGTTGCTTATCGACATATCGATGATGTCGGGGCGTATCAGGTAGCTGAGGTATGCCACGATGATTAGTATGCTGGGAAGCAACGAGGCGAGGACCCAGTTCGCAATCTCGAGGTCATGGTAGATATATCTCTCGATGTACCACGGCATCAGTTTGAGTGCGATTATTCCAACATTGATGAGGAGAAGCCGGGTGACGTTGTGTATATAACCCAGGAAATAACCGATGATGCATCCGAACGAAAGCAGCACCAGGACGTTCATGTAAACCGATTGGAACAGGAAGACTATCGACCATATGTCGCCTTCGATGTCCAGTTGTATCACATACGAAAGGGCGGTGTAGACCGATACGCCTATGGAGACGAGAGTCACGGAGATGCGCTTCTTGGTCCTGAAGTAAACCGCTCCGATTATGCACAGCCAGCAGATGACGGCTCCGGTCAGTTTGATCCATGCGTCACCGAACAATGTGTGCATGCCCATCAATTCGTAGAAGAGGTAGTCCTGTTCCGAGACCAACAGTGCCGCGATGATGATGCAGACCAGGAGCAGATGGAATTCGCGGGTCAGGCGGAAGGATTGGAATCTTCTTTCCGCTTTTCCTAAGTATTCGCTGCGCAGCATGAGTTGCATGAACAGCACGCGCATGATGATGTCAGGAAGGGTGATGAGCAGCAGGGCGTAGGCAATCTCGGGGTTTTCCACGACATAGATCTCGTTCAACATCGTCAGAATCTGACAGATGATTATTCCCAGATTCACCACGAAAAGGCGGGGGATATACTGCCTGTTGCCCCAGTAGTAACCTATTATGCACCCATAACCCAGGAAGACGAATGCCGATTGCACCAGGAAGGTGGTGGTGAACACTCCCGACAGGAAGGAACCACCCAGGATGTAGCTGTCCACCACACTGTAATCCAAACCGGTGTACACCATCACTCCGATGGCGAGCAGCATCATCGTCTTACGCGGGCTGTACCTGTATTTCAGGGCGATAGCTGAGATGGCGATGCAGAAAGCCGCCCCCACCACCCAGTAGAGGGAATCGCCGTTTATCGGGATCTCCAGCATGTGATAGTAGATCGCACCGATGGCGATCATCGTTATGATCGAGATCAGGGTGATGGTCGCATGGACTTCGAAATCCAGTCTGCTCATTCGACCACCACCTTCTTCTTGACATCGGCGACGATGATCTTTCCGGGACCTCCCATCAGATACATGATGCTGTGGTCCTTCTCGTCGATCCTGACGCTGTTGACGGTGAATCTCTCCGCCAGGGTCAGTGTGCCGTCCTTGTAGGCGGAGAGGGTGAAATACAGGTGCTCGTCACCGTACCATTTCTGGATTGTCACGTAGGTGATGCCGGTAGGGGATTCGGATTCCACACGGAGCTCCTTCTCCACAGGGCCGTTGTCGTGGTCGAAGGTCTCCCAGCCTTCGCCGCTCTGGATCTTCTTGGCATCCTCGGGTACGAAGGTGAGGAGGCAGGCGGCACGGTGGGTGTTGTCGATGCTCCTCAGGATGGTGATGTGACGGGAGATCTTGTCCCCGTAACGGATTTCATCCGTGTCGAGCAGCCAGAGGAGCACGAAGTACATCATGAAGCTCAGGATCAGCGGCAGGAGGTTCTCCATGAGGGTGAAGAAATCCTCGTCCCTGTAAATCAGCATGAACATTCCGATCAGCAGGAGGTAGATGAATACGTAAGCCCCCGATGCGATAAGGATTCCCCATTTTCCGCGGACGGAACCGGAGAGCATGGAATATCCGGAGTAGACCAGGTTGATACCGAGGATGGCGATGAGCCATCCGACACCGTTGCTGACGTCCTCCTGGGACAGCAGGAGGGGTACGACCATCAGGATCCTCGAGAGACCCATGGAAAGCGCATAGAGTCCGACGGACCTGACGAAGTTCCTGCGGCTGTCAAGGATAATGAGCAGTCCGCCGGCGATGAACATCAGCGATCCGGGCAGCCTCACGAACCTGGAGATGTGGATATCGGGTACGTCCCCGTATCCTCCCAGGTGGCTGAGGACATCCGCGACGGTGTTGAAAATGCTCACCCAGGACTCGTCCGTATCCTCCCATATGATGGTATGGAGGTTGTTGAGTCCGTAGAGTATCAGGACGGCTGCCATGAAGAACATCGCAAGGGTGGTCATCTTGTTGGTGATGGTTTCCCTTATCACGACGAAGTTGTCGTTTTCCTCTTCCTCTTGGCGGTTCTTGCGCTCAAACCATTTCCTGGGATTTAT
>CAMNNR010000131.1 GCA_946545675.1 uncultured Thermoplasmata archaeon
TTCACCTCTGTCCCCGCTGCTGGACTTCTTTCAAGATCTGAAACCCCAAAAATACGGGGGTAATCCCCCCTTTTGTTACTTTTGATTCGTTCCTGATGCCGCATATACCTGTCAATGCAGAAGTGTGAAGGGCAGGATTAAGGACCTGTCGCCGGCCATCCCAAGTTAGTAAATTTGTCGAATCAGGCTCTCTAGCTGTTCTTGCATTTCGGAGAGGACTTATGGCTAACCCTTCGGAAAAGTATCTCCTTTCGTGGTATATAACCATGGCCCAGAATGTGTGGGCGCATCAATGTAAAAAGTGGAAAAAATGAACCCGGGAAAATCCCGGGAAGTGATTTGGATCAGTTCTCGATTGCTTCGGAGGGGCACTCGTCCACGCATGCTCCGCAGTCGACGCACTTGGAGTCGTCGATGACTGCGACATCGTCAACGGTGATTGCTCCCTCGGGGCACACATCGGAGCAGGCTCCGCAGCCCACGCAGTTGTCAGCGATGATCTTCGGCATCTGAGTCACCTTCAGTTCTCGATGGCATCGGAGGGGCATTCGTCAACACAGGCTCCGCAGTCGACGCACTTGGAGTCGTCGATGACTGCGACGTCGTCGATGGTGATGGCGTTCTGGGGGCATACGTCAGCGCATGCTCCGCAGGCGACACAGTTCTCAGCGATGATCTTCGGCATCCGGGTCACCTTCAGTTCTCGATTGCCTCAGAGGGGCATTCGTCAACACAGGCTCCGCAGTCGACGCATTTGGAGTCGTCGATGACTGCGACATCGTCTACGGTAATTGCTCCCTCGGGGCATGCGTCAGCGCATGCTCCGCAGGCTACACAGTTGTCTGCTACTACTTTGGGCATTTGATTCACCTTTTTTGTCGAGTTATCCGAAGGACTCGGAAGCACCCTACGTTGTTTCAAAATAAGTTGAAATGTGTATTTAATACTAATTAAGGTTTAAACAAAGCTAAATTTAATTCGTCCCACGGTTTATAAACACTATCGAAAAAAGTGGTGCGGAAAACTAACGAAAGTGGTTAACCGCCCTTGACAAAAACTCCCCGAAACCCGCGCCTCATCCGAATGGATTTTAGGTCACGTCGCCATTGGGAACGCATGTATCTAACAAAGGACGAGCAGGCAATCCTTGACGGTGAGCAGGGTGCCGGTGCTCAGAAAGCCATGGAGCTTGTCACCGCTCTAGGAAAGATATACGGTGCAGACAGCCTCGTGGACATCACCTCCGCGCATCTTTCCGGCGCATCGTACAAGACCATCGGCGAGGGCGGTCTGAAGTATCTGTCCGACATGGTGGCCGGCGGTGCGATGGTCGCGGTGCCCTCCACTCTGAATCCCGTGGGGATGGACCGTACCAGGTGGAAGGAGATGCACATCTCTCCCGAGTTCGCTGAGAAGCAGCTGCAGATCATCGAGCTCTACGGTAAAATGAGTATCAAGAAGACCTGTTCCTGTACCCCCTACATCGGCGACAACGTGCCGTCCCTCGGTGACCACGTCGCATGGGCCGAATCTTCTGCTCTTTCTTTCGTTAACTCATATATCGGAGCGAGGACCAACCGCGAAGGTGGACCCGGCGCACTCGCCGCGGCGATCCTCGGAAAGACCGCCAACTACGGTCTCCATCTCGACGAGAACAGGAAGCCTACCGCAGTCATCGATGTGGAGGACATGGGTGGTTCCGTGTTCGACTATTCCCTCCTCGGTCAGGCAGTAGGGATGAAGATGGGAAAGGGCGTGCCATATTTCAGGGGCATAGACCCCAGTGTGGAGGATGCGAAGACCCTCTCCGCAGCCATGGCCGCAGCCGGTTCCGTTGCATTGTGGCATGCAGAAGGAAGCACTCCTGAGGCAGGCAATTTCGACATCTCCGGTCTGGAACACATCACCATCGGAAAGAAGGAGAGGCAGGAGGCCTATGACAAGCTCAACACCGTCGAGGACGTCCAGCTGATCGCTCTCGGATGCCCCCACCTGACTCCCAAGGAGATGCACGACATAGCTTCTCTCCTCAAGGGCAAACAGAAGAGGAACAAGGATGTGGAGATCTGGTTCTGCACTTCCGAGTCGGTAAGAGAACAGTGTGCCGAAGATGTCGCAATCATGGAACAGTTCGGCCCGGTGCTAGCAGACACCTGTATGGTCGTGGCCCCCATCGAGGGGACCTTCCAGAGGACTGCCACGAACTCCGCCAAGGCAGGCAACTACCTCCCCACCCTGTGTTCACAGAAGGTCAAATTCGCTGAATTATCCGATCTGCTGAAGGTGATAGAATGATCATGAACGGACGCGCAATCTCCCCCGGCGTTGCCGAGGGCGAGGCAATCACCTACGCGGAGGCGTTCAGCTTCCTCGGAGGGGTGGACGGAAAGACCGGTAAGTTCAACGTACGCGACGGAACCATCGACGGCAAGGTGTTTCTGTTCCCCAACGGAAAGGGATCCACCGTGGGTTCATACGTGGTCTACGACCTCAAGGTGCAGGGACACAGCCCCGCAGCACTGGTCAACAGGAGTGCGGAGACCATCGTCACCACCGGTGCGGTCATCTCATCGGTTCCCATGGTGGATAACATCGATGTCTCTCTCGTGAGGGACGGCGACAGGGTCGTCGTGGACGGGAACAAGGGATACATCGAGATCAAGGGCGTCGACGAGGTGGATATCGTCTCGAGCATCGTCATGGTCGATGGGAAGATCCTTACCCTCCACAGGCCCGAGAAGGCTCACCACTACCCCGGGAAATGGTCCCTGGTGAGCGGTCATGTCGAGAGGGGCGAGTCCCCCGCGGAGGCTGCGAGAAGGGAGATAAATGAAGAGACCCAGATCACTGTTTCCTATCCCGATGCGGAGATGCCCGTATTCAGGGTCAGGGATGGGAAGACTATCTACAACGTCTATGCCTATCTCTACAAGCTCAAGTCTGCTGATGTGAAGCTCAACGACGAGAACACCGAGTACAGATGGGTGGATCCGGAGGATCTTCTCAAGATGGACACGGTCGACAAGGTCGACTTCGTCATCGACAGCCTTAAGGGCTGCTTCTAAACCTCAAAGGGCCCTTCGGGGCCCCTTTAATTAAAAAAGTAGGGGGATTCCTCCCCCTTGAATAGTGTTTCAGATCTTGGACGAGGAGACTCCGACAACGATGGTGCTACCGTTGATCTCCAGGGTGTCCACACGCTCACCGGCGGGTTCGTCGGTGAAGGTGATCTGCTTGGCCCTGACCTCGTTGCAGATGTGGTCCTGCCAGGATTTAAACAGCTCCACGAGGCGAGCCTCGGCCTTGACATCGCAGAAGATGAACTCCTCGACGTTGAGCTTCATGTTCTTCCTCATCTGCT
>CAMNNR010000132.1 GCA_946545675.1 uncultured Thermoplasmata archaeon
ATCTCCATCAACGACTACAACCTGATGGACGCCATGCAGAAGTCCATACTCATGGGGGCAGAACTATGTGATCCTCCCCAACGTCGAAGGGACAGCTATCTGTTCGGAAAATGCCATCACGCTGCCTCGGCTCGGTGAGCTGATCCCGTTCACCAACGAGGTTGCTTTCAAGCTTTTTCCCGCAGGGAACAATGTTGTCAGGGTGGATTTTAAATAAGGTTCTCACACAAGTGCCAGATTCATGATTTAACGTGTTCTGTGTACTGCGAAATTTGTGATGTAAACTCATCACCACTCCATACTGTCAGAAGTGTCCGAGAGAATGTCTTCAGCCCGCTTATGCAGTCTTCTGTGTTCTTCCACATTAGACATCTGTATAATCGGTATGCCTACCAATCATTGTATATCCCAGATTAGAAAACATAACATCTTAACGATTTAATATTAACAACACTTGTTTTCTTTTATGTCATATCAGATGTACTGTCCAAACTGCAGGTGCAATAGACCCGTAAGCAGATGGACCACAGGCAGCATCCTGATCCTCATCTTCCTACTGCTGATGGGAGTGATCTTCGGCCTCATATATCTGATATACAAGGTCGGTCAGCCGGAGAAATGCAGCAAATGCGGCTGCCCGGTGTACATGATGAAACCGCCCAACACGATGCTGGCACTGACATCGGCCGCACCTGTCAACTTCTGTCCCAAATGCGGTAACAAGATCGATGCCGCAAGCAGATTCTGCAGCAGATGCGGGGAACAGCTCCCTGCATCAGTTCCTTCCGCTGTCGGAACTGCGGACCTGGTCCTTGAAGGCGATTCTTCGATCACCAGGGACATAGCGGTCTACATCGATGGCATCTACATCGGAAGCTTCGGGGCGAGGACCTCCCTCAACGTGCCGATCCCCCAGGGATCAGACGAGGTCGTAGTCGTACTCAAAGGGAAGTACACCGCAAGGGTGTATGCGATTCCCGGGGAGAGTAAGAAGGTCACCGTGAGCGACGGTGGCGCCATGGCCCCGTACTACAAGTTCCAGGAAACGTTCTTCGATCGATTCTCCGAAGAGTGAAAACAAGTTTCTTTGATTCTTCGAGTCAATCCGGGTGGGTCTGGAATTCAAACTATCTCCGTGATCGGGGCATTTCGGCCCCAATCCGCAACGTCTAGCACCATGTCATCTGTTATTGTCAGATGACGGAAACACGAGAAAGCGTCATTCCGGGATTCCAGCATCCTTCATCTTCTCTTTGAGGATGAATCCCAGTATCAGCAGAGCGACGGAATCCCAGAAGAATACCATATTCCCGATACCGTTATAGAGCGATTCCTTCAGGTAGGAATCCTCGTAGTAAGGTGTCGACAGTGCACATATGGATACGAGGTATGAGAATATCAGTATCAGGATGAGACACGTCGGGACCTCGAAACCGGGGCGGGTCTTCGAACAAAGATAGAACCTGAATGTCACACAGAGGTACAGTATCGAGATCAATATCGGACACAATCTGGCGAACAGGGGGAATGTGTCGTAGATCCCTCCCGCAAGGAAATCTGGATCGAGCAGCATATTGAATCCGTTGTAGGGTATGGTGTAGTACGTCAGCGAAGAACTGTTGTAACCGGATGCCTCTATGACAGGCAGGAATATGGAGACCGCACCGACGAAGCTGAGGAGTATGCAGACGATCCTCAGGAAACTTATCGAATCGTCTGAATGCGGTTGGGGATCCTGATCGTAATTCGTCTGCTGTTCATAGTCCGGATAATCGGCCATGATAGAGGATTGGGTGCCCGTATCGGGTTCCTGATAAACCTCCTCCTGTGATTCATTGTGTGGTTCGATGGGTTTCCCGCATTTGTAGCAGAAACGGGAATCATCGTAAATCTGTGCTCCGCACCATCTGCAATACACGGACTCGAATCAGCACACTCTAATAAATCGGTTATGACAGACGGAATCACCCGTGTCAACGATTACAGACACGATCCCTTACATTCTTTCCGCGTTCCGCAAATAACATCGTACCGTACAAATATCTCAACCAACATTCCAAACCATACTCAAGAGGTCCTCGAAATGCAGGAAATCAAATGTCCCCAATGCGGCACCGTCTTCAAGATAGACGAGGCCAGTTACGATTCCATAGCCAAACAGATCCGCGACAAGGAGTTCCACAAGGAACTCTGCGAGCGGGAGGAACAGGCCAGGACCATGGCTAAGCTTGAGTCGGACAAGTCCCAGGCGGAGATCGTCTCCGCCAAGGACAGGGAGATCGCCGAACTCAAAGCACAGTTACAGGAGATGAGATCCCAGTCCGAGGTGAGGATAACCGAACTCATCGGCAGGATCGAGAAATCGGATAGCGAGCGCAAGCTCGCTGTCACCACTGCCATCTCCGAGAAGGAGAAGGAACTCGCCGAGAAGGACAATGCCATCAACAAGCTGAAGGCGGAGAAGGACACCGACCTGCTCACGAAGGAGATGGAGATCCAGACCCTGAAGGACGGTTTCAAGGTGCAGATGGAGGCCAAGGACCAGGAGATCGCGTTCTACAAGGACTTCAAAGCCAAACAATCCACCAAGATGATCGGCGAATCCCTGGAACGCTTCTGCGAGGAGGAGTTCAACAAACTCCGTGCGACTGGTTTCCAGAACGCCTACTTCGAGAAGGACAACGACGCCCGCACAGGGTCCAAGGGGGACTTCATCTTCAGGGAACTTGACGACGATGACACCGAGGTGGTGAGCATCATGTTCGAGATGAAGAACGAGGCCGACACCACCGCCACCAAGCACCGCAACGAGGACTTCTTCAAGGAATTGGATAAGGATAGGAACGAGAAGGGCTGCGAGTACGCCGTCCTCGTGACGATGCTGGAGCCTGACAGCGAGTATTACAACACCGGAATCGTGGACGTATCCCACAGATACGAGAAGATGTACGTCATCCGCCCGCAGTTCTTCATCCCCATGATAACGTTGCTGAGGAACGCCTCCCGCAGGTCCCTGGAGGTCAGGAGGGAGCTCGCCCTGGTGAAGACCCAGAATATCGATATCACCAACTTCGAGAACGACATGAACGACTTCAAGGAGAAGTTCGGGAGGAATTACAGGCTGGCGAGCGAGAAGTTCAAGACCGCCATAGAGGAGATAGACAAATCCATCAGCCACCTGCAGAAGATCAAGGAGAACCTCATCGGTTCGGAGAACAACCTTAGGCTGGCTAACGACAAGGCGCAGGACCTCTCGATCAAGAAGCTCACGAAGAACAATCCCACGATGAAGAGGAAGTTCGAGGA
>CAMNNR010000133.1 GCA_946545675.1 uncultured Thermoplasmata archaeon
CCTCTTGACGGGATGGGACCTGTCGGATTCGACATCCGCGATGTCGTTGATGAAGTAGATCGCCGACGAAAGCAGGCAGAATGCTAATACGCCGATGATGCCGTCGTGCAGCCTGGTCCAATCGAAGAACTGGCCGCTGCAGATGAGCGGGATGAGGACAAGGATGTTCTTTATGTAGTGGTGGATGCGCATTTCTTTGATATATGCGTTCACTTCAGACCCCCGGATAGTTTTCGGATGCGAATGCAATCATATCTGATATCGATTGGATATTAAACCATAGCAGGAGCGAAATCGTCACGATTCCCAGCAGAATCCATAATATCGGGTGCCCGACCCTATCATATGCGGTTTTTATCAGCATGGCGAACAGTCCGACATACGCCCATTGGAAATAAAGGCAGTACAGGATGAGTCCGTTCTCCGCCACACCCCATCCGATGACGCCCAGCAGCAATATCGAAAACACCACCCAGGCGCCGAATATGTTGGCGGTGAACGATTTACGGTGGATTATCAGCGACAGGAAAGAGACCAGGAGGATGGCGATACCCGCGATGTTGTACGAGACGTGTTCGCACAACTGCCAGGTCAGGTGGCTGTTGAGCTCGAACACTCCTGCCGCTGGTGCGACGAACATCCCCTCCACGAAATCTAGGAACTGTTTTACATGATCCACTGCGGTCACTTCGGAACCGGTGAAGGATGCGTATATGCCCGCACGGAGCACAGTGGATAGGAACACGTCCGCCCTTCCTGCGATTATTATGGCGATGATCATCCCGATCACTGCGATCAGCAGGCCCTTGAACCAAATACCGAGGGAACGGAGGAATGACACATACTGCGAGTCCCGCATCCTGGTTATCGGCGAAATCACCACACTGGTTATGCAGGTCCCCATCGCACAGTAATTCAGATACTTCGTATCGGAACCGGTCACCGTGACATAGACTAACAGCATGAGCCAGAAGTAGCTTGTTATGTACTGCTCTATCACTATGCTGCTCAGCATGATGGTGTAGGTGCTCGCGAGCAGGACCATGAAGCCCATCCTCTGCCTGTCATTCAGTCCCAGGATCAGTGAAAGGAGGTAGTTCCCTACCAGAAGCATGGCAATCTGGGCAAAGTCCATGAACAGCACCGTGGAGTACTTGGCCAACGGGCTCAGGCAGGATCCGATAAGATATGCGAGACCTTCGAAGGGCGCCGCCAACAGCATGAATAACGGTTGGCGGATGTCGTTCTCGTGTATCTCGAAATAGGACAGGAACACGTTGTGGTCGAACTGGAATTTCGAGTCTGTAGTATAGATCACATCGTAATCGGGGCCGTACTCGTAGATCCCGTACGAACTGCTGAACATGACGGTTGCCAAGGCGCAGAGTGCGACGAACAGCATACAGTAGACCAGCAGCTCAGCGCGGGTCAGCTGTCTCAGGCATCCGGTCCTATCCGCAAGTTTTCCCAGGAATCCGTAAAAATACAGCAATGCGACGAACAGGCAGGGGATGGAAACGGCCGCAAGGACGGCGGGAAGCACATCGTGATAGAGGAAGGGCAATCCGCCGTAGTACTTCCCGAAGATGACAAAACCGTTCAGACTGATTCCCGCAGCGGTGAAGAGCGAGAAGATCTTCACGGGACGGCCAGCCTCATGGACGATGTTCCAGACGGAACCGTATCTTGATAGTATGAACAGGGCGGCGATCACTCCCAGAGGCGCTCCGATGTAAACCCCTGGGTCTGTTTTGAACGAAAGGCAGATGAATGCCAGATACGAGATGATCACAGCAAGATTGCTTCTCAGATTCCTGAGGCCTTCTGCTCGTGAGGTTTCCTTGAATAAGAACGGAAACTCTTCGTGCAAAAGCTGGGTGATCATATACGTACCACGGTTACGGATTCAGTGCTCTCTATAAATATCTCTGCTCATGAAGACCAGATATTTGCTTATGAAGTAGTTGAGAGTGATCTCGATGGCGGATACCACTATCTTGGAGGGCATGCCTTCTATTCCGAGCAGGGGGAAATCCAACCCCAGGTCGCACAGAATGATGAACCCGAAGAAATTCACGGATGCGGTGAACAGTCTTCCGAGGAAGAAGAGGGATGCCTCCCTTTCCGTCCGCTTGAGACTGAGCGACCTGCTCTCGAATACGAACAGTTTGTTGAGGACGAAAGCCGCCATTATGGAAAGGACGAGCGAAACGGCATTGCAAACGACCAGGTTGATCCCTGCTATTGCCAGGACCGCATAGATTTCCCATGCGATATCCACGCACAGCGCTCCGACGAGAATGTACCGTACCCCTTCCCCTTTGGCCCCGTAGCATAGCTTCGATACCGTTCTGACCAAGCGGGAGTGCCCGTCCACGAGCGTATCGGCAGAATAACAGGAACTGCCCCCGTTGCGGTACAGGATCGCCATTATCAACACAGCAATCGCAATCAGCACCGCGTTGGCTATCAGAAGAACAACTGTGTCGATCATTGGGTCTATCCGTATGAGCAAAGCATCCTAAATAAATGGAACGGTGGGTTTTTCGGTCTGTGTATGACCGCCGAGGGGTAGATGCCCTGTTCACACGGGATATGTGCTCGGGTCGAAACGGCGAGGTCAGAGTCCGTGGAAATCCTGCATGGAGCGGACGCCCATGGCGTTCTTCCTGGCTGCCCTGATCGCTCCCACGGTGATCTTCGCACCGTTGATGGTCGTGCACATAGGTATCTCCAGTTCCACTGCGAGCCTCCTCATCCTGTGTCCGTCCCTGACGGCACCTGAGTGGTCGGTGGGGGTGTTGATCAGCAGGTTCACCACGCCGTCCCTCATAAGAGAGATAGCGTTGGGTTTGAGGTTCTCCCCGTTCCTGAAGACCGAGGTGCAACCTACTCCGTGTTCCTTGAAGTAGGTGGCGGTTCCCTTGGTGGCGTAGATGTTGAATCCCATGGAGCGGAGTTCGCTGGCCAGCTGGCAGGCGATGGGTTTGTCCTCGTCGTTGACGGTGAAGTACACTCCGCCCTCTAGGGGGATGTTCTCTCCCGCTGCGACGAAGGCCTTGTATGCGGCGGTGTCGAAGTCCTCGTCGATTCCCATGACCTCTCCGGTAGATTTCATTTCAGGAGTGAGGATGGAGTCCACTCCGGGTAGCTTCAGGAAGGGGAACACCGATTCTTTTATGGCATAGTGGTCGATGGCCCTGTAGCCCTTGAGGCCGAACTCCTTCAGTTTCCTGCCGAGCATGACCTTCACACCGATCTTGGCGAGAGGAACTCCCGTGGCT
>CAMNNR010000134.1 GCA_946545675.1 uncultured Thermoplasmata archaeon
CCTTCGGTCGACATGAGGCGGCGGACGATCATGGTTCCCATCCTTCCGCAGGCCCCTACCAATGCTGCTCTTATTTCGGTGCTCATTGTTATCGTCCAGACAATCCGTTATCCCTATATATACTGTCAGCGGACAATCCCCCGGAATCCCTGCTTTCGCCGGTGAGAGGGTCGATGGGGCAGGATCGTCACCGTTTCGATAGGAGATAGTCCTCTATCCTGGAATTGCGTTTGGCGACGAAATCGAGGTTTTTCCCGATCCAGGACAGGTAGGCATCCACGGAACGGGGTAGGGGGTCCTCTTCGAAGGGTTCGTTTCCCAACCACAGGATTACCTCGGAATAATCCTCGGTCACGCAGTCCTGGAGGAAGAAGAAATCCACGTATCCCCGGAAATCCACGAAGAGCTCGAAGAAATCCCTGTCCTGTTCGAGACACCAGGAGATGGGGCTCTCCTCCCCGACGTAGAAACGTCTTATGCATTCGAGGGTGAGGTCCCAACGGTCGGAGATCGATCTGTTCGTACCCTTGATCTGATTGATGCTGTTCCTGTGCCTGGGGAATATGATCGAACCGCCTATCGTGTATGCCTTATGCTCGAAATCCTCGACGAATCCGTGATAATCGGTCATAGAGGATTCGACCGATTCTAGTAGCTGCCTGCACCTCTCGTATCTGAAACTGACGGCGATGTTGTCGCTGCCGAATCTCATCCCCTCCCATTCGAGATATCCGAAAGGGTCGTCAGACAGTTCCATCGTACGGCCGTTGGGCAGTTTCCGCCCCCAAAGCACCTTGTGGAACCTGCGCAACATCGGGCTGTCCGTATCCGGATCCGCGCTGCCTGTACCGAGGCCGTTGCGGTTCTCCCAGAAACCATCCCAATAATTCGGGGTATCCGATGTGAAATCGAAACGTACGTCTAGCCCTCCGTTCATCGGTACATGAAGTGACTATGGGTATTACACACTTGCTTCACGATTCGCCTTTCTCTACGCCGAACACGGTCTTACTATCCGAAAACGGATGGATTCGCCAAGAGGGATCGACAAGACGGGAAAACGGGTTGCATTCCGTGTACTGGCTTGAGATTTATACGTTCAGGACCGGGATGTGGAGGGGGGCCGCAGTCCCACAAGTCTAAATAAACAGTTCCGCCATCCGTATCCCGATGCCCGGACCCGAAGACGAGATTGCCAACCTCAGGCGCAGATGCCTGGGATGCGGAAAGTGCCGCAGGGTTTGTCCGTCCTTCGAGGAGGACGGCTGCGACCCGATGGAGATTATGGTGGGCGGGGAGAGTGACATCTCCTTGTGCACAGGTTGCGGAAAATGCTCCAAGGTCTGTCGCAGGACCGATCCGCTGAGGGTCATCACGCTGCTGAAGGAGACCTCCGCACAGTGAATGTGCCAGGGGTGGATTTTTTCAGTAAATAATGGAGTCACCCCGATGGTAAACATCATCCCCCGCATGAGCGTATTCCTGGTCAACCGCGTCTTCAACACCAGATACCGTCTGGCACGTATGACCCGTAAGCACCCGCGCATGGGAAGGCTGGTGAAACGCATCGCCTTCGACGGCGACGATATGTCGGTGGTGCCCAAATCCGGTACCGCCCGCAAGGTAGTAGACCTCAACATCGAGATCGAGGGAGCGGGCGAGAGGAACGTGGTCCCCACCGATCTGGTGAAACAGGTCATCAACCGTTCCGAGAAGATCTTCATCATGAACTTCTGCCTGTGCCGTCAGTCCAACAAGTGCCAGGACTACCCGGTGGGCAAGGGATGCATCTTCATCGGCAAGGGAACAGACCGCATACCCCCGGAGTACGGCAGGTTCGCCACCCCCGAGGAAGCCTGCGACTACATCGACGAGTGCGACCGTCTGGGTCTTGTGCATATCATCGGCAGGAACAAGCTCGACAGCATATGGTTGCATACCGGACACCACACCAATCTCATGACCATCTGCAACTGCTGCCCCTGCTGCTGTCTCTGGAACATGGTCAGGGACATCGACGGCGGCATCGCTGGCACCTACCGCAGGATGGCAGGCGTGGAGGTCACTGTCGATAAGGACAAATGCATCGGCTGTGGCATCTGCATGGAGAGATGCTTCGTCCGTGCCATCACGATCAGGGATGGGAAATGCGAGCTCGACGATGCCAAATGCAGGGCCTGCGGAAGGTGCTCGGAGGAGTGTCCCGTTAAGGCCATCGACCTCACATACGACCCTTCCGTGATAGATTCCGAAGCGGATCGTATCTACAATCTCGTGAACCAATCGTGATGTTCCAGCTTACGGAATCCATATCGATCCGAATCCAATTTCCGTAAGAAATGGATTATTTTTCCCTCACTGTCGGTTTTTTGTCTGCTTTTTAATGGAAAATGAAATTGTAATTACACTGTACTTTAACATTTCAATGTTATATAGACCTCTTTCGTATCCAATCAAACTAGCCAGCATAATTTAACACTTGTAAGAATTTGTAAAACTCACCAGAATTGGTTAACACGAATTAAAATCACGGTTTTCGGGTGGATTGCAACCTATTAAATAAATATAAGGGAAACACGGCTTTCGTGGCAAAGAAGCGCAAGCTAACAAGATTCAGCAACAGGTACTCCACCTTTCTGAGCGAAGCATCGAACGAGGAGGTCGTCTCGATTTCCAAAGAACTCGCAGAGGAATTCTCCGCGCAGATCAAGTCGGTGAACTCCAACGCGGTGGCCCTCTTGGGCATATCCATGGTCACCATGATCTTCGCGATCTCCCTGGTCACCGACCTCTCCTCGACAGTCTCCGCCGCGGTGAAGAACACCATCTTCCTGATGAGGATGATCTCCATCTCGTTCATGTGCCTGACCTGCCTGATCGCCTACCTCGTGATGCAGAAGATAAGCCGCGCTTCCTCCGTCTCCCCGCTCATGTGGAGGCACATCCGCGAGACCGCCACAGACGAGAACACCTACGAGCTCATCGACGCCGTCCGTGCGCTGGACTTCGCCGTCGCCTCGTCCAAGAATCTGAACACCACCGCCGCCCTCACACTGATGCTCGCGGGACTCTTCATGGGTTTCAGCTATGTGTACCAGATGATGGCCGCAGCAGGATATCTCTGAGGTGAGACGGATGGACAGAAGACTCGCAGTTCCCGTTATCCTAATCATCGCCCTTCTCATCGCCGGTTCCGTCTCCGCCACGGACAGGACCGAGGCGGCTGCTTCCGCGGTGACCGAGCAGAGCATCGCCGTGTTCACCCCCACCTCCGACAA
>CAMNNR010000135.1 GCA_946545675.1 uncultured Thermoplasmata archaeon
TGATGGAATAGGGGATTTTCTTGAGGTCCTTGCTGTCCCCTTTCGTCTCGAGTTCCCTGAGGCTGAAGACGGTGAGGTCTCCCTCGGGGGTGTTGATGATCTTGGTGCAGTCTCCGATACCGGTCATGCTATCAGCTCTAATTACGTG
Organism: uncultured Thermoplasmata archaeon; assembly: GCA_946545675.1. GTDB lineage: Archaea > Thermoplasmatota > Thermoplasmata > Methanomassiliicoccales > Methanomethylophilaceae > Methanomethylophilus. The sequence continues at coordinate 149 of CAMNNR010000135.1, forward strand.
CGCGATAGAGTCACGCATAATAAAGGGTTCGATGGCCGTGAAGTTGGCAGGATAACGCAGAATAAGATGATCTGGCACATTCCTTTTTTCGGGTTATCATCGGCTGCGTGTGCCTGTGTGCGGACATATGTTGTTTCGCCAATTGGTTTTATTATCTGGTCGTAATACGGGTATCCAGGGATGCACTGATGACGGATATCCGCGAGAACCTTTACACCGAGATCATGGCATTGAACTCGGTCTACAGAAACATGAACTGCACGAACACCTCCGAGTTCCTCAGGAACAGATTGGACAAGGACTTCTTCTCCGGTGCCACCAGGAACCTCTATGCCGATGCGAGAACCGTGAGGTTCGCCGGGGAGACCTCCGGACTGGATAACCGCCTAATGGGAACCATGAGAAGGTCCACCATAACCGCCCTTGACCTGCTGGCCGAGAGACTCGGCAGACAACCCGGCAAGAGAGCGAAATACAAACAGATCGGCATGAAACCCTTCGACGTGGAACGTGCTTGGTTCAACAAGAGATTCAACGACGATGTGATGAAGATAAGGGAGAAGATGAACGGTGCCGATGCTGAGGCCCTGCTCAGGCACATCTTCAAACTCCACACCTCCTTCGCGATGAACGTGAGGAAACCCTACACGGAACTGTACAGGGACTGCGTGAAGAACGTCCTGGGCAGCAACGCCGGGGAGATGTCCACCCTCATCGAGGAGACCTTCTGTTTCGACAGCGTCTTCGTGGTGAACGGGAAGAAGGTCTCCGACCTAAGATGGATGCGCAGGATGTACAGGGAGAAGAGGTACACCATCGAGGGCGATAGGGTACATTTCGATTCAGTGCCAGGAAAGGGAAAACTCACCTACAGGCTCTGGGAACTCCTCGTCATCGTCATGTTCATGCAGAGGAAGGTCCTGCTCGTGGCGACCATGTTCTGCCTCATCGACATCGAGAAGACCAGGCAGGCACTCGATTACTATAACAAACATGCCGCTGCCGAATCACCCGGTGTCACATCAGTGAAAACTGAGAGGGCAAAAGCCGCTATCTGATCAGCGGGCCAGGATCTCGTCGAGGAGGGCAGAGCATGCCCTCTCCAGATCGTCGAAGGTACGGGAGAAATCCCCGGTATACCAAGGGTCAGCGACACCTTGGCTCTCGCCCACATGGGACATCATCAGTGAGATTTTGTAATCGGGATCTCCGTTCACGAAACGACCCATGTTGCGGATGTTCTGATTATCCATCGCGATGATGTAATCGAAGTTTCCGTAATCGGTCGATTTCATCTGTCTGGCACATCTGTGTTTAAAGCGGATTCCGCGGCGCCTGAGTTCTTCTTTCGCAGGCGGATAGACATCATTCCCCAACTCTTCGGTGGAAGTTGCGCAGGATTCTATATGAAAATCGGAGGATAGCCCTCTCTTATCCACCAAATCCTTCATGATGAACTCGGCCATGGGGGAACGGCAGATGTTGCCGTGACAGACGAAAAGAATCCCTGTTTTCATCACTCTGGCATATTTGTATACTATAAAAATACCCTTCAGTCGACAAAAAGTAGACTAAGGCTTATTAAGGAGAACGTTATTAACCAATTGTGCAGAAAACTACGGACAACGATATCCCTATGTGGAAACTCGGGATTCCTGTCGCAGTTACTGTTGGATTGCTGATATCGCTGATATTCATGCTGATATCCTGATCCTGTTCGGATGGGTAATCGATGGGAATTGCGAAATTCGGAGAGGTCGATGGGATGGGAGTCGACCTGGTAGAGATTAGTCTAGGAGACGTTTTAGCTGGTGTTCTGACTTACGGAGCAACGCTGCAATACCTTAAGGTTCCCACCAAGGACGGAAAGATCGTCGATGTCGTGCTCGGTTATGACACCATCGAGGATTATGTGACCCGTTCCGGCCGGATGGGCGCCACCATCGGCAGATTCGCCAACCGCATCGCCAACTCATGCTTCTGCCTCAAAGGCAATTAGTATCATCTTACTGCCAACAGGGACGCCCACCACATCCATGGTGGCAGCAGAGGTTTCGACAAGAGGATATGGAAGATCCTTGAGCACGGCGATGACTTTGTGCGCCTCGGGATCACCTCTCCCGACGGTGATGAGGGCTATCCCGGTACCGTTGACGTGGAAGTGTTGTACAAGATCGAGGAAAAAACCCTCAGAATCGAGTATCTGGCACATAGCGATAAAGACACCATTCTGAACCTCACGAACCACTCCTACTTCAATCTCAACGGAAAAGGCACCGTAGATGACCATATCGTTACATTGAACGCCGATTCGTACACTCCCGTAGATGCGGAAGGCATTCCGACCGGCGAGATAGCTACTGTAACCGGTACCCGCTTCAATCTCATGCGTCCGAGAGCCATGAGGGATATGTTCCAGTATGGCGGTTTGGACACGAATTACATCCTTAAGGACAAGTCTTTTGCCGCCCAGATCAAATCAGAATCGACTGACATTGTAATGACTGTGTACACTGATTATCCTGCGATGCAGGTCTACACCGGTGATAACCTCAAGGACGGACTCAGAGGAAAACACAATCAGGTGTACCACACCCACAGTGGGATGTGCTTCGAGACGCAGTTCTGCCCCGATACACCCAACCATCCCAACTTCCAGCAATGCATCCTTTACAAACAGAGGAAGCAGACGCATTACACCGAGTACAGATTCGACTGAATCAGATCTTCTCGTCTTTCTTCTTCTCTTTGAGGGCGACCTTCTTACGCTGCCTTCCGCCGGTCTTGCGGATCTTGTCCTGATCGATGGCCCATTGGAAGTTCTCGATCTCCTGCGGGGCAACCAAAACCAATTCGCCCTTCTTGTACTTCCGGCCGGTGGCCCAATTGGTGAAGGGAGCAAGAACACGGTACTCGTCGGCATCCATGACGATCTCGCGGATGTTGGGCCTGCCCTTCATGGCCGAATAAGTGCCTGCGAAGGGTATGACCTTCCCGTCCTTCACCTCGATGACGCTGGTACAGACGGAATCAAGGAAGTACCTGTCGTGGGTGACCGTGATGATCGTGCCGTCGTATTCGACCAAAGCCTCCTCGATGGCATGCCT
>CAMNNR010000136.1 GCA_946545675.1 uncultured Thermoplasmata archaeon
ATGCTGCTCCGAGTGCGTCCATCTGTCCGAGGGTTGCGGACTGGGTGAAGATGGCGACCGGGGGCCTGTCAAGGTTTTCAAGGTTCATAGCTGCGGTTACTCTTTCTCTGGGAGTCATTGCCATGCGATAAATCTCCTTGGAACACGAAATACCGTTTTGATATAAAACAGACGTCCATAATATGACGCTCTAAGTAAGGGTATATTGTCCAATCTGTGCGGGGATAATACAGAGATGCAGCCAACCTCCTGCTCATATCGTGAGCAGGTTGACATCGGTGAGCCTTCCGAGCTCCATGAGGCCCAAATCCGAGACGCCGTAGACATCCACCTTCGAGAGGTCGCAGGACTTCAGTGCGGGGGCCATGACCGCGCTCGGTCCCGGGTTGAGGTCGTTACCGGAAGCGAAGGGGCTGAACGGCGGGATGACGATCACGCCCTGTTCCTTGGCCACCACGAAGCATTGGAGCTTCATGCTCCCGCTGAGTTCGCCGGGGATCTTCACCGAGGGATGCTCGTGCCCGATTATCACCGGCCTGATCCCGGAGTCAACATGGCCGTGCTCCAGGCGGAATCCCATGATGTCGATGTAATCCAGGGAGTTGATGCCCATGCTCGCCACGATGTTCTGCAGGAAGTTGTCGTGGTTCCCCCTGATGACGATGGCCTCTGCCGCCTCGTCCACCAGCTTGATTATGTTCCTGACGTCCTCGCGCGATTTGTAGCTGGAACGCTGGAACTCGTGTTTGATGTCCCCGAGGAGGACCACCCTTTCGGGCTCGTAGCGGTCCAGGATGCCGTTGAGGGAATCCCGTATGGCCTCGGTGTTGATGCGGGGGATGAACATCCCCTCCTTCTCCAGGGCGTTCTCGTAGCCGAGATGCAGGTCGCCGATGACGACGGTCGGACCATCGTCCAGGATGAGACACCTGTCGTTGGTGATGGTGACTCCTGGCATTACCTGTATGCGTCTAGCGCCCATAGGCCCGTAGAGTAGTTAACACCATATCATTTTATCGCAAATCCGAACACTCAGGTCATCTTCAACTAGAAATACGCAAAATGCTATTCAGTCACAACAATGCCAGATTGCGATTACCCTACCGAACTGCCGGAGAAACTGCTCGGAGACCTGAGACGCGCTGCCCGTGTCGTCAAAGGTGCGGAGACAGTGACCGTGGTCACCCATATCGATGCTGACGGTATCACCGCCGGTTCCATAGCGGCCGAGACCCTCCGCAGGCTGGGAAAGGAGTATACCCTGGTTTTCGAGAAGAAGATCACCGAAGAGGCGGTCGAGAGGATCAACAGCGACTCTGCGGATCTTGTTTGGATATGCGATCTAGGGAGCGCCTATATGGGACAGTTCACCCGCAGCGGGCTGGTGGTCACCGACCATCACGTCCCGGACCCCAAATGGCGGAGCGGACAGTCATCCTTGGAGGCATTCGGAACGGTGCATCAGCTGAACCCCCACCTCTACAAGGTGTCCGGTTCGTACGAGGTCTGCGGAGCCGGAATGACCTATCTCCTGTCCAAAGCAATCGATCCCAAAAACCAGGATCTGGCATATCTCGCGGTCGTAGGGGCTATCGGGGATTTCCAGGACAGCCGCGAATATCGTCTTGTCAGCTGGAACCGTATCATCCTTAACGACGCCATCGAAGCCGGGGACGTCGAAGTGGAGAACACCATCCGCTATTTCGGGAGGGGGACCAGGCCGCTCGTCCAGTTCCTGCAGTACGGGGAACCCGCCGTCAGTGGGATCACCGGGGATATGCAGGCCTGTGCGCTGCTCCTTCAGAACCTGGACATCCCGGCCTTCGACGAAACCGGTGCGAAGCGCACCTGGTGCGACCTCAACGAAGTGGAACGCGCCCTGTTGACAGACGAACTGATGTCCAGTCTGGAGAAGGAAGAGGACAGGAAAGCGCTGTTCGGAGAGGTGTACACGATCAAACGCTACGAGCCCAAGAGCGGACTCGGCGACGCGAAGGAATTCTCCACCACTCTGAACTCCTGCGGAAGATACGACGATGCGGAGGCCGGAGCGAGGATCTGTGCCGGGGACATGTCCGCACTCGAAGAGGCGGAGCAGAACCGCAAGGATCACCGCAAGAACATATCGCAGGCCCTGTCATACGTGAGGGACAACCACCTCCTCCGCCGTCGCAATTACGTTCAATATTTCTTTGCTGGGTCCGCCATCAGGGAGACAGTCGTGGGTATCGTTGCCGGGATGATGCTGGGGACCAGCGATGCCGCACCTGATATGCCCATACTCGCGTTCGCGGATGCGGACGACGGGGTGAAGGTATCCGCGAGAGCCCCGAAGAGTCTCATAGACGCAGGTCTGGATCTTTCCAGGATAATGTCCGAATCTGCTGCGGAAGTGGGAGGGATGGGGGGAGGCCACAGTGTGGCCGCCGGTGCCACCATCCCCGAGGGTAAGGAAGAGGTTTTCCTCGACAGGGTCGAGGAACACATCTCCGAGACTTTCAGTCCTTGAGAAGGGTGTATAGTACGGCTTTCTGGGCGTGGAGCCTGTTCTCGGCCTGGTCGAAGACGACGCTGTGCTCTCCCTCAATCACGGAGTTGGTGATCTCCTGTCCCCTGTGGGCGGGCAGGCAGTGCATGACGATGCACTCGGGGCTGGCGATGGCCAGCAGGTCGTCGTTGATCTGGTACTTCTGGAATATCTTGATCGCTTCGGCTTCCGAGGTGGTGTCTCCCATGGAGATCCAGGTGTCGGTGTAGAGTACGTCGGCACCCTTGCATGCCTCATATGGCTCGTGGGAGGCGATGATCTTGCTTCCGTTCTCCCTGGCGATGTCGGCTGCCTTCATCATAATCTCCGCGTTGGGCATCCTGGTGGCGGGGCAGCATGCGACCATGTCGATTCCCATGATGGCACACGCGTAGAGGAGGGAGTTGCAGACGTTGTTACCGTCGCCGAGGTAGACGAGTTTCCTTCCCCTGCATTCTCCGAACTTCTCTTTCACAGTGACGATGTCGGCAAGGGCCTGACAGGGATGTTCCAGATTGTCGAGTCCGCTGATCACGGGGATGGTGGCCCATTCTCCGAGCTTGTCCATCATCTTGTAGTCGAAGGCACGGTACATGATACCGTGTGCGAAGCGGCTGAGGACCCTTGCGGTGTCCTCCACGGTCTCGCCGTGTCCCATCTGCATCTTGGAGACGTCGAGGTACAGTGCGT
>CAMNNR010000137.1 GCA_946545675.1 uncultured Thermoplasmata archaeon
CGGGCCTCTTCAGCTCGTTGTCGAAATAGTCCTTCACGATTCTGACGAACTCGGATGCCACGTGCTCCCTGTCGCCGTTGTTGACCACATCGGCTGCGCCGAGATTGGATGTGAAGATGATGATGGTATCGGAGAAGTACGTGGTCACGCCGCGGTTGTCGGTCAGCCTTCCGTCCTCCAGGATCTGCAGGAAGATATCCAGGATGCGGGGGTTGGGCTTGGCGGCCTTCTCGATCTCGTCGAACAGCACCACGCTGAACGGCTTCTCCCTGATGGCATTGGTAAGCTGACCGCCCTCCTCGAATCCCACGTATCCCGGAGGAGCACCGATGAGCTTCTGGTCGCTGTTCTGCTGGGAGTACTCGCTCATGTCGAACCTGATGCAGGCGTTCTCGTCACCGAACAGGAATGATGCGATGGCCTTGGATAGTTCGGTCTTTCCCACTCCGGTAGGTCCGACGAAGAAAAAGACCCCTTTGGGCATGGATCTTGACGAGGTCTTGTGGATGCCGGTGATCCCCATGAAAGCCTTCACGATGGTCTCATAGACATGGTCGATGGCCTGGTCCTGGCCGATTACCTTCTCCTTCAGCTCCTTCTTCATCCTGCGTACCTTGTCGGGGCTGAGCTTCTCCCAGGGATTGTCCTTCTCGCCGTACTTGAACAGGGCGAACAGCTTCTCGAAGGTTATCCTCTCCTTCTGCTGGCGGGACATGTTGGCCATCTGGATGATCTCGCGCCCCGTGAAATCGTTCAGCATATCCACGTAATCCTCGAACTTGGGGCTGTCTATGATGTCGTCCACGTCCTTGAGGAAGAATCCGGGGGAGACCTTCCTCAGTATATCTCTCCTCTCCTCCATGTCCGGTTTGGTGATGGTCACGGTGTTGACCTCGGGGTTCCCCGAATACAGGGACAGGGGGAGCATTGAAGCCTTGGTCGAGATAAGGATTATTGCGCTTCCTCTCTCGTCACTGCGGTATCTGGGGAGGCTCTCCTTGAGGGTCTTTCCGAGCATGGTCAGCTGTTCGCGGTCCTGGGGATCCAGCTGCCCGTCCTTGTTGAAGAGGTACTCGGACCAATCGAGGATGAATGCTGTGTTGTCATTCTTCTCAGATAGGGTGCGGTGGATGACGGCCAGCATCTGACCGGGCTCGCGGGCCTGCCCGATGACAACAGTATCCGGGATCTCCACGTCACCCAAATCATAACTGTCGCCCTCCTCTGGCACATCCTTCTTGTCGGTCAGTTTCAGAGTACGGGTGTCCCCCTGGATACCTGAAATACGGTCCCAGGTGACGATGTCAGTGTACCCTATCTCCTCCAGGCACTGGCGGAGGCAATCCTTCAGCCCCAGCAGTTTCTTGTCGACCAGATAGACATCGGAGACGTTGCCTTCGACGATGAGGCATTTCTTGATTCCTGCCTCGCGCTTTATCCTGTTCAATGCGTTGATTATTGCCAAATCAGTGACCTCCCTGTGTCCTCATTTCCTGATGATGCTTGTTCTGGAGACGGTCCGGGTTCTCCCAGAGGGTCTTCCTTGCTGTTAGTTTGATTCCGTAGACCTCCTCCAGGTCTCTTTCGAGCGGGGAGATGTCCTTCTCGCAGGCCTTTCCCTCATAACCTTGGAAATGGTACACGAACTTACCGTCAAGATCGATGCGGAACTCCGCCACCTGCCCAGCGGGTTTCCTTGCGGTTATCTTCACGGTATCTCCTTCTTCATTCTTCAAATGGCGTATGTCCGACCTCTCCACGATGAAGCCCCTGGCGGTGATGCTCTTGACGATGGCCTGTACGGCGGATCTCCTCAGTCTCTCGTCGAGAATCTCCGAGGTGGCACGGTCCTTCAGCTCCAGGGGACTCACGGCCTCGCCGTCGCCCATAGCATCGCGGATGACCTCGGGAGAGATTTTCTCCGATTTCATCTCGGATTCGATGGATGAGACCGTATCTTTGATGAGTTTGCGTCTGACCTTCTTGGAGGGGTCGATAATGGACTCGGCCAGCTCTTTCAGCTCTTCGTTGGACAGAGAGTCGTGCGCCTTGTTCCTAGATATCAGCTCCACCACACTGCGCAGCTGGGGATCCCCAATGCCGGAAAGATATTCTTCGAACCCTTCGCGGAGACCGCGTTCCGACATCTTTGCATCGAATGCGGCTCTGACTGCCGAGTTAAGGGCTTCGGATTGCAGGACGACCCTGTTGACCTGCGTGAGGAACTGGCGTGTCCTGTCAATCTCCTCCCGGTAGGCGGTTGTTCCGATGCTGCCGCGACGTTCCGCAATGGATGCGGATGTGGAGGCACAGCTTTTCATGAGGTCGGATATCCTCTCGCGAAGAGCTGCATCGAGGATGCGGGAGGAGTTCCTCTGGACTGCCTCGGTGTCAGCGATGATGTCCGCCAGACGCCTGTCGGCCTCGTCAAGCATCTGGTTGCACGCCTGGGCATACTCCAGCGTGGCCTGTTCCATATGGCTCATCTGGAGCCCTCCTTGGAAGGTGCGGGCTTTAGATTATCCACGGTAGCCATCCACATCTTGCGGGTCTTTCTGTCCACCGATGGGATTACTGGGTCATGTGCGCATTTGTTCCTGAAGCGTCTTATCTCCTCCAGCGTCTCGTAATCCCGGTCGGAAATCAGGCCACGCTCATGGCTGTTGGTAATCATATCCACCAGGTCCTGCGCCTCCACCAGGGTCTTGAGAGCCTCTTCGAGGGTTATGCCGAGGGTTATGCCGAATATCCTGTCGGGGGCGTTCTCTTGAACCTTGACCTGGACCATACTCTTCAGAACGGAAGCAATATCGGCGGAGATATCAACGTAGAACTCCACTTCGCGGAACCTGTCTGCACCACGGATGAATGGTGCCGCAGCCTCCAGATCCCTGCGCATTGCCGGCCCGCGGCTCATGACAATCTCCCTGTCCTCTTCGGATATTCCGTCGATATCCATCTCCATCGAGGAGGGGGATTTGATTCTCAGAATAGCCTTCATCGTCTGGATGTTCTGCGAGAGGTTGGACGCTGCCGCGAAGGGTTTGGATACAAAACTTCCGCAGGTGCCATCGAGGATGTCGTTCGTGAGCTGATCCTTGATATCAAGTGCCTTCACCATCGGAGCAGGGTTCCTCACGTTGGGGTACAGTGCCTCGGCCACCAGGAGGTTACTGCGGGCATCCCCGGTCTTCATG
>CAMNNR010000138.1 GCA_946545675.1 uncultured Thermoplasmata archaeon
AGTTCGTCCGAACCGGGGGTGGCGTACCTGCAGGTGGGTACCTGGTCCAGGAGGAGTACGCCCTCCGGGGTGAGGGTACTCTTCAGGGGTTCGTCCCTGCAGAGAACGGCAAGACAGTATAGGGGGTGACAGTGGATGACCGCATTCGTCTCGGGGTTCTCCCTGTAAAGACCCAGATGGAATTTGTGCTCTATCGAGGGCTTTCCTCCTGAGAGCACTTTCCCGTTCATATCCATGAGTACGAGATCGTCCTCGTGGATCATCCCTTTGTTCACGCCGCTGGGGGTGATGAGCACCTCGTCCCCGTTCAGGCGGACGCTCATATTGCCGCCTGCGGAGACCGTGAGGTTCCTCTCGTACAGCAGGTGGCAGCATTCCACCAGGCGTTTTCTCGCATAGGTTTCGCTGGTCATTCTTTCATCTCGGCGATTTCCGAGGGTTTGAAAATGCCTTTCTCGGTGATGAACCCGGTGACGAGATCGGCAGTGGTGACGTCGAAGGCAGGGTTCAGTGCCTTGGATCCGATGGGAGCGATCCTGGTGCCTGCGACCATGGTCATCTCCTCTTCGGACCTCTGTTCGATCACGATGTCTTTGCCGGTCTTGGTGTTGAAGTCGAAGGTGGAGACGGGAGCTGCGACGTAGAAGGGGATGCCGAATTTCTTGGCCACGATGGCCTTGTCATAAGTACCGATCTTGTTAGCGAAGTCGCCGTTGGCGGCAATCCTATCGGCGCCGACGATGATCATGTCGACCCCTTGGGACATGTAGTATGCGGCGGATCCGTCGGGGATGATGGCATGGTCGATGCCTTCCTGGTTGAGTTCCCAGGCGGTGAGCTGCATTCCCTGCAGGCGGGGACGGGTCTCCGAGGCGTAGACGAAGAACTTCTTCCCTGCGTCGTGGGCGTTCCTCATGGGGGCCAGGGCGGTTCCCACGTCGACGGTGGCGAGGGCCCCCGCGTTGCAGTGGGTCATGAGTTTCATACCGTCCTTGATGAGCTTTCCGCCGTACTCTCCGATGGCACGGCATTTGGCGACGGTGATATCAGCGTATTCGTCGGCGGCATCGATAGGGTCGGCACCGGATTTCAGCTTCGCATACATCCAGTCGGTGGCGTAGAAGAGGTCGTAAGCGGTGGGCCTGGCGGCCTTGATGAATTTGGCTGCCTCGTCGAGATCTGCCTTGGCCAGTCCGGCCAGGCACATTGCGTATGCGGCGCTCGCTCCGATGCAGGGGGCACCCCTGGTGGTCATGTTCCTGATGGCTTCTGCCACATCGCGGTAGTCGTCGAAGTCCACGATGACGAGTTTGAGGGGCAGTTCCCTCTGGTCTATCATCCTGACTTTGCCGTTCTCGAACCATACTGCTTTGATATCCGCAGTGGTACCGTCGTCCATTCTTGCCTTCATAAGGTCACCTTAACTGGGTGACATAAGTCGCACGTGCGTAAAAACATATCATCAGTAGCTGGGGATGAAGGTCAGCAGGATACCGTTGCCCAGTACCTCGGAGTTGGTGAGGTTGAGTCTCACTCCCCCTTCCGCGACCCAGCCCTCTCCGTCAGCGGGAGTGGGGGCGGTGCGGCCTCCGATGACGAGGCCTCCGACGAAAACGGTGTACTTGTCCACCAGTTTCTCCCTGAAGAACGAGGCGATGACCTCTCCTCCGCCCTCGACGATGACATTCTCGATGCCGTATTCCTCTGCGAGGATCTCCATGGCACGGGGGAGGTCGATGTGGCCTTTTCCGCAGCGGACGCTTTCCACGCCGGGCCAGTCCTTCGTGCATTCCTCACAGGTTATGACAACGGTAGGTGCCTTGTCATCCAATACTCTGGCACTGTCGGGCGTACGGCCGTTGGTATCGAGTACGATGCGTATGGGGTTCTCGTCGTAGGTAGCGTTCTTGACGGTGAGGTGGGGATCGTCCGCGATGACAGTGCCGACCCCTACGAGGATCGCATTGTATTTCCTGCGGAGGTTCTTGACCCGGGTGATGTCCTCGTCCGATGAGATCCTGATCTGTTTCCTCTCGGCACCGGCGAGTTTCCCGTCGGCGGACATGGCGCAGTTGACGAGTATGAAAGGTCTCAACTGGACGCCCCCGGATTCACCGAGAAGTGGTAGCCGTCAGCTTTCCTCTCGACCCCGAAGCGGACATCCAGGAAGGATTCCAGTGTGTCCATCTGACTGAGGAGGTGCTTGCTGATCCTGGAGACTATGAAACTGCTCTTTCCGTCGGCCATCGCCATATACGGCAGGATCTGGTCGGCTGTGTGGATGTCGACGGTGGAACCCGCTGACATCTCCTGGAGGAGGTCGCTGGCCACGTCAAGGCCGGACTGCTGGGGGCTGTGACCCTTACTGGACAGGACGTTGCTGGAGAGCAGCCCGTTCTCGTATTCGGCAACGAGCACCATCCCTGCACCTCTGGAAGTGCCTTCGGTCCTGACGAAGTCGATGTTGACCTCGTACTTCGGAGAGAAGACCTTCTTGCAGGCCTCCATCATATCGTGTCCGATCCTGTCTGAGAGGTGCTGTACGAAGCAGAGTCCGTGGATGTTCTTCAGTTCGCCGAGGGTGTCGAGGTTCAGCGGTTTGATGTTGGTGATGGGGTCGAGGACCATCTTCACATGCCCTCCGCCGATGGGGTAGAATCCTCTCTCGATGATTTCCATCCTTGCGTGGATGCCCATCCTCTCCATGAGGGGGAAGAGGACCATCGGATAGTTGTCGATCGGAGGGGCCCACATGACGTTGGTCCCGCCTTTCAGGTTGAGGTTGAACGGGACCTTGTAGTTCCTGGCCGCGAGAAGGGTGGCCTGGACCACGAGACTGATGCTGCCCGCGGTACCGATGTCCATGGTGATGTTGGGGACCTGTTTGTCACCCGGTTCCACCAGAAGTTCGGAGGAACCGATGTAGTTCCCGGTGATCTTGGAACCGGTCATCTGTGCGATCGCATTGACCGCGGTGGTGTGCTGTTTGGACAGTCCGTTGGTGGGACGGTTCTCCCTGATGCGGGTGAGCTTCGTGGTGGTGCCAGTAAGCGTGGCTAATGCCACGGAGGTACGGACCATCTGTCCGCCGCCCTCTCCTCTTGAACTGTCTATCTCTAGCACCATACTCGCTCACTATGCCTTCACGCTATATTAGCCTTTGAGTCGTGCGCGCGACAATACCGCGTCC
>CAMNNR010000139.1 GCA_946545675.1 uncultured Thermoplasmata archaeon
GAGAACAGCTTGCCGATGATGTCATGCCTGGTGGATTTGGTTCCGAGCTGGAGCCTATCCATCTCCTGGATGAGGGAACCTTGGTTGTACCTGTACGGAGGTTTGGTCTGGTCCTCCTTGACCTCGATGCTCCTGACGTCTACCTTGTCTCCGACCTTCATCTCGGGAACGCGGCTCTCGGCTGCGCGGAGATACATCTTATAATACTTCTTCCAGCCCTGTTCCTTCTGCACATATCCTTCAGCCTTGAACTTTTCGCCGTTTACGTCGAGGACGGTGTTGGTGACCTCTGCGGTGGCGTTGGGGGCCACGGTGGCCATGAACCTCCTGGCGATGAGCTCGTAGAGCTTCCATTTGTCACCCTTCAGCTTGGCTGCGGTGGCACCCGCGGTGGGGTAGATCGGAGGGTGGTCCGTGGTCCTCCTCTTTCCTCTGGAGGGCGAGATCTTCTCCTGTTTCAGGAGTTCCTCCGCTTCCGCTTTCATATCGGAATCCCTGAGCTTTTCGAGTACACCCCTGAGGCTGAGACTCTTGGGGTACTCGGTGTTCTCGGTACGGGGGTAGGAGATGTAACCACTGGTGTAGAGATCCTCAGCGATCTTCATGGCGGCAGACGGGGGGATGCCGATCTTGTTCGCCTCGACCTGCATCATGGTGGTATCGAAGGGCGGGGGACGGAACTCCTCCTTCAGGCCCTTCTCGAACGAACTTACGACCGCCTCCTTGCAGTCCTTGGTCTTATCGTAGATGGATTTGGCCTCTGCCTCATCCCAGATCTGCCCTTTCTCGTGGGTTCCCTTGAACGCGAGCATACCGAACCTTCCTTCCAGGGTCCAGTAGGGGACCGGGACGAAGTTCTCGATCTCCTCGTTCCTGTCGACGAGGAGCTTCAGGGTAGGGCTCTGTACACGTCCCACGGACATGAAGTTCTTCCCGACCTGTCCGGAGGACAGGGAGATGAGCCTGGTGAGCACCGCTCCCCAGGAGAGGTCGACGACCTGCCTGGCCTCTGCGGCGTTGGCGAGTTTTTCGTCGGGTTCCACGAGGTTGGCGAAGGCGTTCTCGATCTCGCCTTTCGTCAGTGCGCTGAACTTGGCCCTCCTGACCTTGGTCATGTCCACGCCTGCGGCCTTGACGGTCTCCATACCGATGAGTTCTCCCTCACGGTCGTAGTCGGTCGCGATGATGATCTCGTCGGAGTCGCGGGAGAGTTCGGTGATCTTCGATAGAATGGATTTCACGCGCACGTTCTTTATCTGGGGTGCGCGGACGAGTTCGACCGGGGAGGTTGCCTTCCAGTCGCTGTATTTGTCGGGGTAGTCGAGCTCCATGATGTGTCCGCGGAGACTGACCACGTTGTAATCGTCGTTGCCGACGTTGAAGGTGAGAGAGGTGACACCGCCTGCGGATGCGGAATGGGTCTTGCCGTCCGAGAGGATGGTTGCGATCCTCCTTGCGGCATTGGCCTTCTCAGTGATTATCAGGATTTTCATTGCAATCGTCAACTTTTATTAATTATAAAAAACAGGCAGTCATCGGAACGGGCCTTGCGAAGGTTATTTCCAGATTGAGAAGCCAGTAAGGTTACATTCTCCCATTGGTTGGATAATTGTATTAATTTGTGATATCTTATATTCAATATTATATAAAATTGCCGTCCATTGTACGGATACTATATAACGTGATTTCGTAGTTATAAACTTTTTACCAATCCAGTATTTTCAGAAAAAATATCATAATTTCTGTTATACTATATATTGAATCAATCAAAACCTATCTTGTAAACATCAATAAAAATATTGATTCAATCATCATTTAAGGAATCATTATATACTCATTGGAGTAATAGTCCAAATATGCAGTTCAATAAACCGCTGAACAAGATATTATCGCAGGACGGGGTCCACGATGTCTACGTCCTAGATGATGCGGCGTATATCCGTGTGGAACTGGAGGAATCCAAGAACACCGGTATGGGCTGCAGATATGAGAACAGGGCGCTTTCCCAGGGAAGGACAAGCGACCTCAAGCTCGTAGTTTTCTCAGACAATTTCCTCGAGGCACCCACCGAAATGATGACCATCATGACGGACGACACCGGGGAGATCTACGGCCACGACGTACCCAAGGGCATGTCCCGCAGCAAGGTACGCGAGGGCGGGATGTGGGTCAGCAGCACTTACGTGATGTATCCCGACATCATCCCCAAATCCGAACTCCGCATCGTCGTCATCCCCCACGGCCTCTCCTTCATCGGAGAGAACGAGGGCGTAAAGGACGTCATCGCATTCAACCCCTCGCCTTCCACTGACCAGTACCTAAAGGAACACTTCAAGTTCGAGGGACCCAAGCACTGCATGACGACCATCGTCACCATGAACTATCTCGAGTAAACTTTTCCAGGATGCCGATAGATGGATATCGATGCAGTCGTCGCCAAGCTGAAATCGATGGAACATGTCGTCGATGTCTTCGTACCCGAAGAGAGCGACATCGAGAAGTTCTTCGAAAAGGAATCAGAGGTCAAGACAGGATCCGGAATGATCTTCCGCAACGATTCCCTCGAAGAGGCGAAGAAACGCACCCGCCATCTCTGCGTGGTGCAGGACAAGGAATCATTCGACAAGACCCCTCACCATCTGATCACCTGGGAGACCACCGACGGCAACCTCATGGCATACGACGTCCCGCCCTCGCTCCGTCACGAGGTCGAGGGGAGGAACGATTTGATCTGGCTCTCCGACAATTTCGTGATGGAACCGATCCCTTACGCAAGCGACCTCGTCTGTGTCATGCACCCCTCGCCGATCAACGTGGTGGGGGAGGAAGAAGGCGTCAAGGATGTCATCGCACTGTATCCGTCCCCTCCTGCGGACAAGATGATTCGCGAAAGATACCACATCGATGACAGTTGGGATTATGCCACCCGTATCGTGTCCTTCAATATGCTGTGAGTGAGTATTTTCACTCATCTGGCACTTGTAAAAAAAGAATCCGGGCAATGATGCCCGGTTGGAGTTTCAGTCGCTTCTGACACCGATGTAGTGCAAGTGACCGGTGGATTTGGCGGCCATGGTGAGCTTACACCTGAGGACGCCTTTGATGGAACCGAGGTCGCTGGTGAGTTGTTTGAGGGTTCCGAGCTCGCCCTGGACTGCGATGATCTCGAGGCACTTGTCGTGGTCGA
>CAMNNR010000140.1 GCA_946545675.1 uncultured Thermoplasmata archaeon
TCAAGACCCACTACTACGGCGGCATCAAGAAGTACCAGTGGACCACCATTCCCCTCTCCCTCCACGGAGTCGTGACCCTCACCAACGGCAAGAACGTGAAGATCACCATCGGAGAGGATGACGACGACCCCTCGCTTTGTATCACCGACCTACTCATCCACCTGGCATACGACCAGGTGCAGAAACCCGCGGCCAAGGTCATCGAGGGCGAACAGCTCAACATCCTCATCGGTTCCTGGCCCATCAAGGACGACAAGGTCTCCCAGAAGGTCAAGCTGAACATCATGAGGATCCTCAACGAGAAATATGGCATCACAGAGGCCGACTTCCAGTCCGCCGAACTCTGCGCATGCCCCGCCTACCGCCCCAAGGACATGGGACTCGACAGGTCCATGATCGGAGCGTACGGTCAGGACGACAAGGTCTGCTGCTTCGCTCAGTTCAAAGCGGAGACCGAGACCAAAGACCCAGAATACACTTCCATGATGGTCTTCGCCGACAAGGAGGAGACCGGTTCCGACGGACCCACCGGTATGAGGTCCGTGTTCTGGAAAGACTTCCTGGAGGATGTCGCATCCGCATGGGGATACCCCATCAGGCACGTGCTCAGGAACTCCCTCTGTCTCTCCTGCGACGTGAACGCAGGCGTGGACCCCTCCTGGCCCGAGGTGTTCGAGAGCAGGAACTGCTCCTACATCGGAAGGGGACCCGTCGTCTCCAAATACACCGGCAGCAGAGGCAAATACTCCACCAACGACGCCACCGCGGAGACCATGGGATACCTCAGGAAGATCCTCGACGATGCGAAGATCCCCTGGCAGGTAGGCGAACTCGGAAAGATCGACGCAGGAGGCGGAGGAACCATCGCTTCCGAGATATCCATCCACAACCTGGACACCATCGACATGGGCGTCCCCGTGCTCTCCATGCACGCACCCCTCGAAGTGACCTCCAAGGTGGATGACTACCTCCTTTACAAGGCCGTCAAGGCGCTCTACGCCTGCAAGACCCCTAAGGACTTCTAAACCCAACCCGGGGCATCGCCCCGGCCATATTTTTGAAAGTGCCAGCGTGCTGAATCGGCAGCCGGTTTGGATGGACTTACTCCTTCACGGCTTCGTAGATGTTGACGGCTCCGAAGTTCTTGGAGTGGACCTTCACGGTCTTGAAACCGGCTTTCCTGAACTTCTCGGCCATGACCTCGCCGTGGGGGAATCCCTTGATGGAGTTGACCAGCCAGTCGTAGGCGGGACCGTGACCGTCGATGCTCTCGCCCTTGTCGTACTTCCTGCCGATCTTCTGGACACGGTGCTTCATGTAGAGGTTGTAGAAATAGCGGATGAAACGGTTGTCAGGGGTGGCCATCTCTGCGATTACTGCCTTGCCGCCGTGCTCCAGGACCCTGTAGAACTCGTCGATGGCCTTCTGCACATCGGTGACGTTCCTGAGCATGTAGCCGGAGGTGACGACGTAGAATGAACCCTCGGGATACTGCAGGTCGAGTGCGTCCCCGACCTCGAACTTCACGGGCTTGGGAAGGTTCCTCTCGCCCTGCTTCATCTCGGCATACTTGAGCATCTCGGGGGTGATGTCGATTCCCACGACCTCCCCCTCAGGCCCGACCTTGGCAACCAGAAGATAAGCGATCTCACCGGTACCGGTACCGATGTCTGCACACTTCTTCCCGGTGAGGTCTCCGGCGAGCTTCATCATGTACTCGTGCCATCCCCTGATCATCTTCAGGGACATGATGTCGTTCATCTCGTCGTAGTACGATGCGATCTCGGTGAAGACGTCCTTGACGTATTCCTCTTTGCCCTCGAACTGGGTTCCGTTGCTCTTGATCTCTTCCTCTGCCATGTCGTCGCCTCAGAGTATGCAGTTTCCTATCAGGTAGCCGACTGCCAGCAGGACACCGAAATGCCAGTTCTGGTTGAAGGCCAGGGGGACCAGCAGCCTGTTGTTCCCGGGATTGGTGGGTGCGAGCCTGCTGTTCCTGTACAGTCTGTATGCATCGAACACACATATAAAAGACAAAAGGCACGCCCAATGCACCTGTCCTGCGATGATCAGGATAAGGAGCATGGGGTATCCGATGAAGTTCTCAACAAGGTAGAGCCTCATGCCGTTCTCGTAGGACATGCGACCCGAAAGGGTACCCACGTTGGACTTCTTGTCCTCGTAGTAATCCCTCATCTCGTTACCGCTCAGGACGGCGGTGATCATGAAGGCGTTGGGGAGTGAAAGGAGCAGGACCTCCCACGACAGGGCATCAGCCATGACATAATAGGTCCCGATCGGCATCAATATGCCCATGAGGAAGAACACTCCGACCTGCCCAAGACCCAGATACTTGTAACTTGCACCGACGGTGTACATCGCCGCACCTCCGAGTCCGAGGATTCCGAAGATGATCATCTCCCAACCCGTGTACCATATGAATACCAATCCGCACAGTGCCACGATCCCCAAGCAGCCCATTCCCGCCAGGAAGACCTTCTTGGCGCTCAGGGCACCGGTCACGAGTTCGGGTGAGCGGGTGTGGTTCTCCTCGGTGTCGGTCCCCTTGACGAAATCGCCGTAGGTGTTCAGTATGTTCGCGGCCGATTGCAGAAGTATGCAGCATGCGGTGACCATGATGAACAGCCACCACACGAAACATCCGTCGTGATATGCCACGACTCCTCCCAGGAGGGCAGGTACGATAGCCCCGTGGAGCGTCCACGGACGAAAGACGTTGAACCATCCCGCCTTCACGGGTTTCACATCGGCCATGAACTCCGATACCCCCGCTCGACTATATGAATTTTAATGATAGTCGATAAATTTTATATCGCTCCAGCATATGTTACGGATGATGAAAGGGGACCTCCACACCCTGAAGAAGGTCTGTCTGTACGGATCCAAGGTCATGCTCGCGGGGACGTTCGTTCTCCTGGCGGTAGCAGTAGCCGTGGCGGTACTCGGAGCAAGCTCCTTCCTCACCGACAGCACCAGGGGCATCCTCTCGGATATCCTGCAGTTCGATGTCTCTTCCGCAGACTCCCTGAAGACCGCGGTATCCGTCGCGGAACTGACGTTCGTGTTCCTCCTCGCCACCGAGACCGTAAGGAGGATCTATCTCGTGATGGTGTCCATCCACACCGCGCACAGCCCCTTTAACGATGAGAATAC
>CAMNNR010000141.1 GCA_946545675.1 uncultured Thermoplasmata archaeon
TCGTTCCTGATGATGTAATATTCAAGGTGAATGTACCTCTTGGCGTTCCTCAGGTCCCGGTACAGGTCCCCGAACTATTCCTCGCCGAGGGTGTACAGCTTGACATCGTTGTTGTCGGAGTATCCCAACCCGCCGACATTGAGGATGGTCTCGGCGAACCTGCGGTGTTCCGGGCTCTCCGAAGCGGAGATGGAGTCCTTGTTCTGGGAGATCAGGTCGTCGATCCTTTGGTCGTTCATGCCCTTTATCTTGAACTTCTGGTCGGAGTAGAATGTCTGTCCCAGGACGATGTAGAGGATGAATCCCAGAAACGGCAGGAAGACGAGCACGAGCGCCCACAGGAGGATCTTCGAGGGATTGTTCTTCTCGGTGAAGAACAGGACCAGCAGGAAGACCAGGTCCGCCATGCAGATGAGCTGGGTGAGCCAGTCGATCATGACTGCACCCCCATATCGATCCTAACCTCTCTGTCGAGGACGAAGGTCAGCATGAAGAAGGCGATCAGCACATTGGTGATGTTCTCCGCATACTGCCAGTAGTTCTCGGCAGGCATGAGGGAGGTGATCAGCATCATGCCGAAGACGATAACCAGGATGGCCCACACGACCTTCTTCCCTACTCCCTTCTTTCCGTTCGCGATGTACATGGAGAGGAGTATGAGTATGACCGACAGGATGAGGGTGAACACCGTCATGACGATACCCGCATCGGGATCGCTGGTGTACAGGTATACCGAGAGGCCGACGGAGATGCCGTCGATCAGTGCGCACAGTCCGACAGTGAGGACATAACGGCGCAGGATTTCGAGGCGGGACATCTTCCTGGACATCATCCTGTGTGCATTCAGCAGGTAAATTGCAGCACTCAGCAGGGCGCCGATACCGATGACGAAGTAGAACCCTTCTCTGTTGGTGATAATCTCCGAGAAGTCCGTCATATTGTCGAACAGCAATACCGACAGGACCACTATCGTCTCGACCAGATTCAGTATCGCGGCAATCCAGAATACGACTCCGATAGACCTTGTGTCTTGGAAGAACATCATGGAATCACACTGTGCCCCGATAGTTGTTAACGGTTAATAAAAACAAGTGTAAACCGTCACTTCATTCCCGTTCTGGGTAATTATGGGTCCCACTGTGGGCAACGAGCTGGATCTTCCTCTCGATGGAGGAAGGAAGGCATGCGGTGGCGAACCTGCTGGTACTGGTCATGGCCATGGCGAACTTGTCCAGGATGTTCTTCTCCTTCCCGATGACGTAGTTAGTGTGCTTCACGATTCCATCGAGGAACCCGTCCAGGTCATCGGCCTCCTGACAGGTAATCACACGTCCCAGCTCGTGGAGCATGTGTCCGTCCGACCCCCCGGTGTATCCGATTCCGAACTCGTCAGCCACCTTCAGAGCCTCTTCGTTCTCGTGTCTGAACATCCCGCTGCAGATGACCTCGTACGAATCGAACCGGGAGACGATGTCCTTCTCCAGGATGCCCTTCCTCACGGCCTTCTCCACGCCTTTAACCGAGACGAGGTATCCCAGAGGGTGGGCCGCCGATACAACGCAGTTGACCCCTTCCAGGGAATCGAGGATCCATTCGGTCCCCTTGTCGATGGCGAGCCAGCGGCTCTTGTGGATGTATGGCTGGATGCATCTCTTCCAGTATTCCTGCATCTCGTCAGCGGAATAGAAATAGACTAGTATGTGGGGACCGTCCCAGGCGCTGATCTCTACTCCGGGGACCACGAACACCCCTTTCTCCTTGGCGATCTCCAGGGCTTCCAGGGAACCGCCGATGAGATTGTGATCGGTGACCGCAAGCCCTACGTTCCTTTTCCTGGCGAGGTCGATGGCCCGCCTCACCGAGGTGTACGAATCGGAGTACCTGGTATGGAAATGCATATCGGCACACAGGGTCCCCTCCGGGATGCTGTCCCCTCTGGGATATCTGAATGAGACCCTCTCCGAATCCATGGGATTTCCTCCTTGATTACGGCAAGAAAAGACAATATAAAGAATCGTCTGAGATGGTGACGTATCTCAGGACCGCACGATAGGAGAGAGGTAGACAGGCGAGATTCGAAACCGCTTACGCTCTTCACGGGATGAAAATTTCGTGGAGAATAGACCCGCCCCCTAGCGGAGGCGGGAATATTGTTCTCTGTATGGGATCAGTTCTTGAGGTGAGCCTCGAAAGCCTCTTTCGCGGTGAAACCCTTGAGACAGATATCGCTGATGGCACCCATGATACCCTGGACATCCCTGTGCTGGAACACGTTCCTGCCGATGGACACCCCGTGTCCTCCGGCGTGAAGGGAATCCGCCACCATGTTCAGGATGTCCATGTCGGAATCCATCTTCGGACCGCCTGCGATGACCACGGGGACCTGTGCACCCTCGCAGACGCGGCTGAAGGAGTCCACATCGCCGGTGTAGGAACACTTGACGATGTCCGCTCCGAGCTCCGCACCGACGCGGGCCGCGTGGGCGACGGCCGTCGGATCGAAGGAATCCTTGATGGAGGGTCCGCGGGCGTAGGTCATGGCGATCAGGGGCATTCCCCAGTCCATACATTTTGAAGAAACCATTCCGGCATCCGCGAGCATCTGCGGTTCCTCCTGAGCCCCCACGTTGATATGGATGGAGATGGCATCCGCTCCTAGCTTCAGTCCGTCCTCCACAGTTGCGACGAGTACCTTGCTCTGGGAGTTCACTCCGATGTCGGTGGAAGCGGAAAGGTGAAGGATCAACCCGACGTCGTGACCGCTGGTCCTGTGTCCGTGGGGGATCATTCCCTTGTGCATCAGCACCGCCGTCGCACCGCCGATGGTGACGTCGCTGACGGTCTTCTTGAAATCCACGATTCCGGGGATCGGACCCACGCTGATACCGTGGTCGAGGGGTACGATTACACAGTTCCCCGTGTTCCTGTCCATGATCCTTTCCATTCTGATGTTTTTCCCGAACATGTTGTTCACCGTGTTGTATGCTAACACTTGACATACTATCATGTATTTAATAGCTTTCCATAAAACTAGATAACCACGTTTAAGTGTAAAATTATTTAAACAAAAAAATGTTATAACGATAACATGTCCATGAG
>CAMNNR010000142.1 GCA_946545675.1 uncultured Thermoplasmata archaeon
GACTGTTCCGCGGATTTGGATATCTCGAGCTTCACATCGTCTAATGCCATTGACGGCACCTGCCAATCATGCGGTGGGGATGCTTATCATGACCATTGCGAGGATTGCGAAGACGAGTCCGAAGATGACGATTGTCTCAGGCAGAACCATGAGAACCATTGCCTTTCCGAAAAGGGAGACGTCCTCGGTGATGGCGCCTACTGCTGCTGCTCCGACATCCCTCTCTGCGAGACCTGCTCCCAGACCGGTGATTCCGACTGCGATTCCTGCTCCGATTGCGATAAGTCCGTATCCAACTGTGTCAACCATATTTATGCCTCTGTTTTTTCTATATTAGAGTTGTTTAATGAGTTTACAAGGTGTTTCGAAGTGGTTTTGAGCGGGGCGTACTCGACTCCGCCGCCCACAAAGAATTTGTTCATGCTCTCCACGTACTGCAACCTGAGTCCGTGCAGACCCGCGGAGATGATCGCCAGGAACCAGATCATCAGGTGTCCGACCACGAAGACCAGCGCACCGAATATGATTCCGACAACCCCCGATCCGCCCAGGATGGTGATTGCGATGTAGTTGAAAGCAAGGGCCATACCGGCTTTTGACATACCGATAGCGGCCAGACGGGTGTAGGACAGGATGTTTCCTACGATTCCGGGGAGGTCCAGGATCGCCTGTACCTTCTCCTTGGGGAAACAAAGCGCCACTCCCGCTATGAGTATTACGACTCCTGCGATGAGCAGGTAAAGGAGCGTACCCTCCAGATCCTTGTGGCTGAAGAGCATCTGGCTCATTGCGTAGCAAAGGACCGTCACACCGACAACGGAGAACATCCATCCTCCCTTCTCGAGCATCGCCTCCTTGAAGTTGTGCTGCCTGTTGACATTCAGGAAGCCAATCAGGTAGGAGACGAGTATGTGGACGATACCGATGAAGACCGACACCTTAAGGAGGAACCCGACAGTGGCCGCACCGATCTTGGTGATTCCGTAGTGCTCGGTTCCGTGGTGCGCGTTGTACACCATTATGCTCTCGAACCAATCGGGCAGATTGACTCCGAGGAGATGCTCCCATGTGATGTTGGTCATCTCGTCATAGTCTCCGGCGAAGTGCATTCCCAGCATCTCTCCGAAGAAGAAGAACCCGAAGATCGCCGCCCAGATTCCTCCGTAGAAGAAGACTGTGGCGATGGCCCTGAAGTCCTTGCTCTTCGCGTGCCTGAGTCCGTAAGCACCCAGACAGATGAAGGGTATCGCATAGGCCAGGTCTCCGACCATGAATCCGAAGAACATGGGGAAGAATATGCTTATGACGAATGACGGATCGATTTCCTGATATTTCGGTGTGGAGATCAGCGAAACAGGGTATTCGTAGTGCTTCGCGTACACACCGTTGTTGTACTTGGTCGGGGCGGTCTTGAAGCGGGGCTCGGCGTGTTCCTCCTCATGGAGGCTCCTTCCCCTCTCCTCTTCCTGCACATCGACCAGAACGCTGTCACCGAACTGCTCCTGGATGCCGTCCTGAAGCTTCTGGAGGTCCGCTTTGGGCACCCAGCCGTCAATGACGTAGGAGTAGTCGGTCGTCGCGATCCTGAGGGGAGTCTCTCCCTTCCTGACTCTGTCCGCAAGGAGGTCGTCGGATGCGGCGATGAATGACTTGTACTGCTCCGAAAGCTGTGCGATCTTCTCGTTGCACTCTTCCAGAGACTTCTCGTTCGCTGCGATATCCGCTTCCGTCTGGCTCATGGCATCCGCGGGCATCCCGGTCCCCTCGGGGACGTTCAGCTCCACGTATCCGGCCTCGGAAAGGATGGCGGAGACCTCCTCCTTCTGGGCGTTCGCTACGAACACCGCGATGGGGGTCCTTACCTCCTTCTTGTCGACGGAAACGAAAACCTCGGTGTTGGCGACGGCCGCGACCTTCGCCGAGCAGTCGTCCTTAACGGTTCCGACGAACACGGCGAGAGACTGGTAGCCGTCGTAGTCCTCGAGCTTCAGGGGAAGCTTCGAGAGAACAGCGAGGTCCGCTTTCTTCGCTTCTAATTCTGTGATCTTCTGAGCGACCTTGTTCCTTTCATCGACGGCGCCGATAACGATGCTCTCAACGTTCTCGACCTCGCCTGAAGAGATCTTAGCCTCAATGTCGGAGTAGGACTCCTGCGTCTTGACCTTCTTGGGCCTGATGCTGAGGTCCTTCTCCGCAGCCCTAATCTTCAGCAGCCTCTCGGAGGCCTCCGAGGAATAGGACAGGGGTGCACCGATGGTGAATCCCTCATCCGAGTCGTTGGTATAATCGATCAGGTGGACGACACCCAGCTTGTATATGGCCTCGATGACCTCATCCAAGCGGGACCTGTTGCCCACAATCACAACTCTACTCATCGACTCAGGAAGTGACATCTATGCTCCTCTCGAACTCTTCTGTAAGGAATTTCTTCACTTCGTCGATCTTGGCGTCAGCCTTGGATTCAAGGTCTGCTGCCTCGTTTCTCCCCGCGCTGAGAAGAGTCTCACGCTGAGCAGAAAGATCATCCTTGGCCTTGGAGATACCGTCCTCGTAATTCTGGCGCATCTGGTTCTCAGCGTCCTGAATCTTCTGAACGGACATCCTTCTGGCATCGGCGATCTTCGCTTTCTTGTCAGACTCTGCCTTCGCGACGGTGCCCGCGGCGTTTTTCTCCGCGGCCTTTATCTCATCAAGTATGGCAGTACGGTCCAAGTTACACTCTCCGACTGGTTAATGTACTTGCCTGTATTCAATGAACCTACTTAAAGGGAACGGGTCGCTTTATAGGTAATAAATGGTAGGAAAAGCCCTCACAGCTGGATATCCTTCTTGGGGGTGTACTCCCGGATCAGGATGTTGGTCTCGGCGAACAGCTTCTTGGAGAGGTCGTCGACGTATCCCTCGTGATAGACTACCTCCTTGATGCCGGCGTTGATGAGGATCTTGGCGCACATAGAGCACGGATACGTGGTGGTGTAGATGGTGGAGTCCTTCACGCTCACGCCGAAATAGGCCGCCTGGATTATGGCGTTCTGCTCGGCGTGGACGCCCCTGCAGAGCTCGTGCCTCGTACCGGAGG
>CAMNNR010000143.1 GCA_946545675.1 uncultured Thermoplasmata archaeon
GATCTCCAAGTATCTTGCCGAGTACAACTGCCACCTCTCCAACTGCGACTTCAAGAAGACCATCCAGGATGTCATGGCACTCGCCCACTTCGGTAACGAGTACTTCAACTCCTGCATGCCCTGGAAGCTCGTCAAGGAGGACAAAGACGGATGCGGAAGGGTGCTCCACGACAATCTCAGGATCGTGAAGGCGCTGTGCATCATGGCCTGGCCATTCATGCCCAAATCCTCCGAGAGGATCTGGGGATTCCTGGGTCTTCCCGGGACCCTCGAGGAAGCGGGTATAGAAGCGGTCGATTCCGCCCTGCCCGCAGGAACCAAGCTCAACGAGCCCATGCCCGTCTACGGCAAGATCGACCTCAAGGTGCTCTTCCCCGAGCTGTACAACCAACCCGAGGCGGATGTCAAACCCAAGAAGGAAGAGAAGAAGAAAGGGCCCGTGAAACCCGAGGGCCCCTTCGGGGACTTCAGGCTTCTCGACCTCAGGGTGGGACAGATCGTCAAGGTCGAGGACCACCCCAATGCCGATAAACTTTACAAACTCACCGTGGACCTCGGAGAAGGACAGACCCGCACCATATGCGCAGGTCTGAAAGCCTACTACACCCCGGAGGAGATGCTCAACAGGAAGGGCATCGTGGTCTCCAACCTCGCACCCCGTCCCCTTAGGGGGGTCGATTCCTGCGGAATGTTCCTCGCGGCAGATGACGAGGAACTCGGAGGATGTACCGTCGCCCTGCTCAAACCCACAGCGGACGTTCCCGTGGGAACCAGGTTCAACTGCGGCCTGGAGAACTCATCGGAGGAGATCGATTACAAGAAACACTTCGCCGCAGTGACCATGAAGGTGAAGTGCCAGAAGTCAGGAATCGAGGGTCTCGACGGCAAGGAACCGGAGTACATCGCGGCCGTCTTAGACGGAGAGAGGGCGATCCCCCTCACCGACGGCAAAGGTACCTTCGCCACCGTGGAGAGGAAGGTCCTCGACGGTGCCGGAATCAGATGAACAATTACGGAAGGGATGAAAAATGGATAACGAAACACAGCCGTTCGATGATTTCAGGAGGCTGGAGCTCCGTATCGGGACCGTGGTCGAAGTCAACGACCACCCCGAGGCCGAGAAGCTCTACATACTCAAGGTGGACGTGGGCGAGGAGGAACCCCGCACTGTCGTCACCAACATCAAAAGCTACTACCCCTACGACAGGATGATGGGCAGGAAGCTCCTGCTGGTCGCCAACCTCAAACCCGCCAACTTCCGCGGAGTGAAATCCTTCGGCATGCTAATGGCCGCCGAGGACCTGGAGATGGGCGGCAGCAGCCTTCTGCTGCTCGACCCCTCGGTGGATGTGCCCAACGGCACTCTGATGAGCTGCGGGATGGAGACCAAGGGACTCAGGTGCGAGATGAAGCACCTCGAGAAGGTCACCATCAAGGTAGCCAAGGTCGTAGACGGAAAATTCATGGGAATGGATATCGAACTGCCTGAGGGCGCACCTGCACGTGTGGCCGCAGTCATCGACGGAGACAGGGCCGTGGTCCTCGGGGACGGTAACGGCTGCGTGATGACCGTCGACGGCGAGATCACCGACGGAGCACCTGCGCTATGATGGCGGATCTCCACGTCCACACCTGTTACTCCAAAGACGGGGTCTCATAGCCCGCGAAGGTCCTCGAAGTCTGTGCCGAACGCGACATTCGCATCGTGGCGGTCACCGACCACAACGAGTTCAAGGCCTACTTCGACATGAAGGACAACGACAAGGGGATCATCGTCATCCCCGCTGAGGAGGTCTCCTCGTCCGAAGGCCACATCGTAGCTCTCGGCATCGACAGGGAGATCCCCCGCGGGATGGGCATCAAGGAGACCATCGATGCCATTCATGATGCCGGAGGCGTGGCATTCGCCGCCCACCCTTACAGATGGTGGTCCGGCCTGGGGGAGAAGAACACCCTGGCCTACGACTTCGACGGTACCGAGGCCCGCAATGCCCGGTCGATACCCAGCGCAAACAGCAAATCCGAGAAACTGGCGAAGAGGATCGGGAAACCGATTTCTGCAGGAAGCGACGCCCACTCCCCCGGACGCGTCGGCTGGGGGTATCTGGAGCTTCCGGACGGCATAACCACCTGGCAGGAAGCCCTCCAGGCGATAATGGACGGGAAGGGCGTTGCGAAAAGCCGGTCGAGACGGTTCTCGGAAACTCTGCGTTACGGATTCAAGTCCATCACCCAGTGGATGTCACGCGGATTCAAGAAAATGTAATCGGTTCGGATCGAACCTGCTACCATTATCGGTCGGATTTCGGAGATACTATCTTACTCATCCGACAGTCCTTTGGCCACCAACGGCGCCATATAATCCGGCAGTGTGAGTATGCCGTTCATGAAACCGACATTGTAGTTCCCGAGCTTGTAGCAGAGTTCTACGTCGTAGTTCCTCTTGTCACCGAGAACGGTCTTTGCCGATTTTGTGTTCCCCGTGTAGGGTTTGACCTCTATCAGGCAGGCTTTCCCGTCATGTTTTGCGATGAAATCGATCTCGAGTCCGCTGTCCTTATGGAAATAGAACAGTTTTACCCCACTCTTGCTGAGAATATCCGAGATGACATTCTCGAAAATGGCTCCTTTGTAGGTCTCCAGGTTTCCTGATAATATGTCTGCGTAGGTTCCGCGATCCAGCATCGAAACGAACAGCCCCGTATCCGCCATGTAGATCTTGAAAACGGAATCGTCCTTGTTTCCATTCAAAGGAAGATCCAGCGAGGACAGGTTATATGATTTGTTGATAAGACCGTAATCCGCCAGCCATTGTATCGCAACTGCATACGTTCTGCCCCTGGCGTTTTTGGACAATACGCTGTATTGGAATTTCTTGTTCTCCTTGCTCAGCTGAGCAGGTATCGAGTCGAACACCTGATTGATGTTACCCATCATTTCTACGTCTGTGACCTCGTTCTCGTTCTCATCGAGATATCTTCCGAAATCATCGCGGTATTGCTCAATCAGGTCCTGCTGTTCGGCTCTGACGGCATTCATATCGT
>CAMNNR010000144.1 GCA_946545675.1 uncultured Thermoplasmata archaeon
TCCCACGGAGGATCACCTCGAGGTCGAAAGGACACCTGTCAATTAAAAGAAAAAAAGGTTCTTCGTCGAATCGTGTGGGTAAATCGACGCGAGTGCAATCGGCCGTTCGCCGATTGCACGTCGTCTATAGAAGCAGTCTCGTCCTCGGGGGAGGACAGGCTCCCCCTCGTTCTCGCCTGTTGGCGATCGTCAGCTCCGCTTCCGATCGAATAAAGACAGCCCCTATCCTGCCTGCTCAGCACAGTCCGGAACTGCGGAGATAGCACATTGTCCTCAGATTCTCCCAGTTCCTGTAACCCCTGGCACGGTTCTTCACGGACTGTATGACGCTGTTGATACCTTCCATCACACCGTTGGTCATACCCGAACTGAACCAGTTGAGTATCTCGTTGAAATGGTTGTCGACCACCTTGATTATGTCCCTCAGGGCACCTATGCCCGTATTAATCGACGCCACCAGCCAGGCCACCAGATGGTTCGCCGCATCGTATCTATTGCTGAAACTCCAGGTATCCCTGAGGGATTCCTTCAGACTGTATACGATCCCTATCTCCTTATGGTTCTCCAGGATGCTGTCCACCCTGGATTTCTGGAATCCTTTCAGATTCTCGGTGTTCTTCAGGAGGACGAACCTTTGACCCTTCAGATCGGTGGCCTCCTTCAGTCTCCCGTTCTCGCGGAGGACGTTCCACTCATGTCTCCTGGACGCATCCACCGCACGGGACATGTGTTCCATCACATGGAACCTGTCATAGGTCACGATCGCTCCCGGGAATTCGCGTTCTATACCCGACTGGAATCCCTTCCCCATGTCGCAGCATATGTACTCAATATCCTCCGCCCTTCCGCCGTGCTCCTCCAGATGCCTGCGGAATCTGGATACGGTATCGGCATCGTTGCCGTAGGTGACGAATATGATCCGGTGTTCGTCGTCAGCGAATACCGAGATGTATCTGTGACCGCGTTTGCAGGCGGTCTCGTCCACATAGAAACAGGTCAGACCCTTCAGACATTGCTTCTCCATCCGCTTGTCGACATACCTGTTCAGGATCCTCCAGAGGGTCTTGTCCTTGGTATTGAGGAACCTGGATGCGGAATTCACCGGCATATCCTTCA
Source organism: uncultured Thermoplasmata archaeon (assembly GCA_946545675.1). Taxonomy (GTDB): domain Archaea; phylum Thermoplasmatota; class Thermoplasmata; order Methanomassiliicoccales; family Methanomethylophilaceae; genus Methanomethylophilus. Next base: position 1,117 of record CAMNNR010000144.1, read on the forward strand.
TCAGGGCGATGCTCCTGGCCTCGAACAAGAGCGTGAATCCGCTCCCCTTCTCCGCCCAGGGAACGTCCAGCATGAAGACCTTCCCGCATTTCGAACACTTCATACGGTCCACCGCACAATGAATGTGACACTCCATATCGAAAAGGTCGGAATGCTGCCATTCGCGTTCCTTCTTGTCGTAACCCGTACACCTTCCTCCGCATTCCGGACAGCAGATCTGGAATCTGCCGTTGTTCCTGACCCGGATATCCACCCGGGTCTCGGCATCGTCCAGTTTGACCGAGGTCACTTCCCACGGGTCGGAAAGATGGAGAAACCTGGTGAACAGTTTCTCGGCATTCCCTAGCATAATCAGGAATCGGTGACGACGAAAATAAAGGTATCAATCCCGAATTACGCTGGCCCACTCAATGTGACGAAGAGGCTTTAAATTCCGCCACCGTCTGTTTCACCGTAAATGGCAGCTGACTTGCCCTGAACAAGAAAGGCTGGCAATCATTGTGGCCCTTGTCCAACATCCCAGCCAGGCATCTAGTGCCTTAAAATCGAATACTTATTCCCCTATTTCGCCTTGGCGGAATTGATCGGATTCGCAGGCGGAGTTCACGTCCCAGCGGAGGACTTTGGACGTAGCAACTTGCGGATAATCAACAGACGCTTGGAGTCCAATCGTCGACGGCGTCAGCCGTCGAAACAATCACGCGGAGCGGGATAAGGAGTATGATGTCGGCAAATCCGCCTCGACCTCGAACCGCAGTCGTTCCAGGAAGCATTGAAAGAGATATCTGGCACATATGGGACCATATGATTTAGGATCATCATTCGTGAATTGATTTGCGTGCTTCCAGTACATCTTTCACGCATTTGATAAGAAGATCGCTGAACCCCTCAAGATCCTCGGAGGTGATAACGTTCAGTTCCAGCATATCCGTGATTGTCCTGTACATGGTAGTCCGGCTGAGTTCCTCGAGTCTCCAAAGAATCCGCTTTTTCTCATAGATGTGCTTCTCCAGATTCCAGAATCTCTCCGAAGGGGTACCGGGGCCGTAGAGATCCTCCGCACATTCGGCGAGGAGTTTGGTATAGTACCTCCCGATCCACTCTTGGCGCCTTTCCCTGAAGAGTATCCAATCAGATTCTTTCCGGAGGTCTTCTGCAGACATACTTTCACGGTTTTTCATATAGTTTACAAGAATGTGGAGGTATTTATTGTGCGCCTTCTACAAGAACTGCTGCTTTGGTTGGGAAGTCGTCAGTTAAGACTATACTGCATTGAAATCATTTAATTAGTAATTGTGAAATTTTCACAATTTCAATTTTATAATATATAATCATTTTGATTATTATTTTTATCATAGCACTATAATATCATACTATGCTCTATGAGTTCTCCGTATCGAACTATGGGCCGTTCCGTAACAAAGCAACCCTGAGTCTGCAGATCACCTCCTGCAAGGAACACCCGGAGAATGTGATAACTCCTACCGGCCTGAAAGAGAAGGCCCTCTCCTCGTGCCTCATCTTCGGCTCGAATGCCGCAGGTAAATCCTACATACTGAAGGGCATCAAAGCGTTGCAGGATCTTCTGTATGACATCAATTTCAAAAGGACCAAACTAACGGATTATGAACCATTCCGCCTGTCTGAGGAAACCCTCTCTCAACCTACTGAATTTGAGATATGTGTTGGGACGGAGGGGTGCATCTATGAATACTCGGTAGGTTTCACCAAAGATTCCATAACCCATGAACATCTGAGCAGAATCGGACGCAAGAAACACCCTATCTTCGAAAGAAACAATGGAATTATCACAGTATATGATTGCATCGATGTGACCTCGATGGCTACCCAGAATACACCCTATCTCACATTGGTATCGAAACACAATGATAAGGTCTGC
>CAMNNR010000145.1 GCA_946545675.1 uncultured Thermoplasmata archaeon
AGGGATGCGATACTCACTTTCATCAGGAAGCTTGACGAGTCTCCTTGAGGAACCCGTAGGATTTCCCGTAGTGCTTCACGAGAGCACCCGAGATGATGAAAGTGATGAGTTCGGTCAGCGGGACCGCTGCCCAGATCGCGTCGATCCCGAAGAAGTAAGGCAAAGCCACGATCAGAGGTGCCAGGAGCAGCAAAGTCCTGATGAACGAGATCAGTGCGGATATCTTCCCGTTGGAGAGGGAAGTGAACAATGAGGATGCATAAAGATTGCCTCCCATGAACAGGAATCCGACGGAAAAGATGATCGCTCCGTGTTTGGTAAGAGAAAGAACTGATTCCGAACCTCCGGAGAAGACCCAGACTATGGAACCGGAGAACAGTTCCATGACCACGAAGATGGAGATCGAAACGGCCATGATGAAGCTCACGGAGACCAGGTAGACCTCGTGCATGCCGTCCTTGTCTTGGGCACCGTGACGGTAGGACATCAATGGTGCAACGCCGTTGGAATAACCAATCATCGCCGCTAGAGCCAGGAACTGTACGTACATCAGAATGCTGATAGCTGAAACACCATCGGGACCGATGTAGTTCATCATAACCAGGTTGAAGAGCAGGGTCGTGACTCCTCCCGAGAGTTCTCCGACCATCTCGGAAACCCCGTTGCTGCAGGTGTCAATGATGACGCTCTTATCCCTGATCGGACGGGTGAAGTGGAGGTCTGCCTTCCTGTTGCAGAACAGGATGATGGCGATGATCGCAGGTATCGCGGAACTGACACCGCTGGCGAAGGCCGCCCCACCCATTCCCCATCCGAAGATCACGATGATCGTGTAATCCAGGATGACGTTGAGCACTCCTCCGACGATGGAGAGGGCCAATGCGGTACCGGGTTTGCCGTTGACCACCAGGAACTGGTTGGTCATGAACTGGAGTATCAAGAACACCGAGAACGGGACGTAGACCATCCCATATTCCGCGGTTAAACCAGCGATCGAATCGTCCGCTCCCAGGAAGCGGACAAGGTCGTTTATAAAGATAAGACCCAGAACACTGGCTGACAGGGCGAATTCCACTCCCGTGAGGATGATCAACGTGAACGAAGCACGGGCACGGTCAGGTTCTCCCCTTCCGAAGCGGTTTGAGACATATGCGCTGCCTCCGGTGGCGAGCATGAAACCCACAGCGGTGAGCAGGGAGAACAACGGCATCAGGATGTTCAGAGCCGCCAGGGCATCGGTGCTGATGAAATTGGAAAGGAAGAGACCGTCGACGATGTTGAATGACGAGATCATCAGCATCATGAGCACTGACGGCAGGGCGAAACGCAGGATCCTGCGGGAACCCTTCACCGCTGCGAGTGCCGTGCTGTCCACGTTCTCCATGGGATGACATCCTTGTGCTGAAAGTTTTGTGAAAAGGATCACTCGTCTTTGCGGTGATAGGTCACGATGAGGCCGTCGCAGTATGATGTGCAGTAGACGGTCCAACCCTCCTTCTCCAGGAGGTTCATGTCGTATTCAGCCGCTTCCAGAGTCCTGTAGTCGCGTACCATGTATGCCATGGTGCCGTATCCTAATGCCTCTTTTAAGACACTTATGCAAACGGGGTACAATTGGATTGATATAATCGAACATGGACGTGAAAAGCTTTAACCAATAAAATCCCGTTAAGTCCAATTGTCTAGCGGGGGCTGGGTCATGGTTAATTCCAACACATATGGTTCATCTGCTCTGCACAGATGGCCGTTCAGGTTCTACATAGAGAAGGACGGTACCGCGACCGTGGGTTGTGACGACCGCCTCCTGACCAAGGCAGAGATCCCTGCGGGGGTCTCCGACATATCCCGTCGTTACACGGTCACCGCACTCGAACCCTATGCGTTCGAAGGGTGCCAGAACCTTACCTCGGTGGACCTTCCCGATACCCTCGAGGATATCCAGCCGGGTGTTTTCGCAGATTGCAGGTCGCTACGCAGACTGTCGCTCCCGGATTCAGTGAAATCGGTGGGTGAATTCGCCTTCCTGAACTGTACCTCCCTCTCATCCCTGAAACTGCCCGGGTCCCTCACCCAGTTGGACAGTCTGGCATTCTGCGGGTGCCCCTCGCTGGAGGAGATCCGCACCGCGAAGGATTCCAAGAAGTACTATTCGAAATCGGGGGTGCTCTTCGATTCCGAGGAGAAATCACTCCTCAGATATCCTCCCGGGAAAATGGACAGTTCCTACCGCATCCCTGATGGGACAAGGAACATAGCCGACGGGGCCTTCGAGGGCTGCGGATACCTCGATTCCGTGGATATCCCAGAATCTGTGGAAAGCATCGGTGGTATCGCGTTCTGCAACTGCGGTTCCCTGCAATCGATATCTTTGCCGGAGAAGGTGAGGTCGGTGGGGGATTACGCATTCCGCAACTGCACTTTACTGGATTACATCTACATCCCCCGCGGATTGGAGAACATCGGTAACGGGGCCTTCGCTGACTGTCCGTCTCTTGAGACGGTGGATGTCAGTTCCGCGAACATGCGTTACATCGACGTCCGCGGGGTCCTCGTCGATTCCCAGGAACAGACGATAGTCTGCTGTCCTGCCGGCACCAGGATGCTGAATTACCTCATTGGCGGAGGGATCAAGACGGTGGGAGACAGTGCCTTCCGCGGTTGCGTCGGGATCAGGGGCGTGAAGTTCCCCGATTCCGTAAGGGAGATCCGGCAGTTCGCCTTCAAGGATTGTACCTCGCTCGACAATGTGATCCTTCCCCCCATGGTGAAGAGGATCAGCATGCTGACATTCATGAACTGCACCTCTCTGAGGGAAATACGCTTCCCTGCGGGTTTGACTGCCATAGAATCGGGGGCGTTCGAAGGATGCAGCAGGTTGGAGAGCCTGGAGATCCCCGAGGGGGTAACGGAGATAGGTTCCCGTGCCTTCTTCGGTTGCACCCATCTG
>CAMNNR010000146.1 GCA_946545675.1 uncultured Thermoplasmata archaeon
GAGGGGTCCGGAAGCCAGTGCAACGGCATCGGCACCCATGGCCAGCGCCTTGATCACGTCCCCGCTGGTGCGGAAACCTCCGGTGATGATCAGGTCCTGCTTCATACCGTGTTCGTCCATGTACCTCCTGGCACGTGCCAGAGCATAAACGGTGGGGACCGATGCGACATCCCTGAGGAACTTCGGCGAGGAACCGGTGGCTCCGCCCCTGCCGTCGATGGTGATGAAGTCGCATCCCGATTCGGCGATGAACGCCAGGTCCTCCTCGATGTGGCCTGCGGCGATCTTGACTCCGATGGGGAGTCCGTGGCTCCTCTTCCTCAGCATATCCACGGTGTCCTTTAGATCGCTGGGACTGTCGATACCCGGGAACCTGGAGGGGCTCAGGATGTCCTGCCCCATGGGCTTGTCCCTCATCATGGCGATGATCTGCGTGACCTTCTCCCCCGGCAGGTGTCCGCCCATACCGGGCTTGGTTCCCTGACCGATCTTTATCTCCACTGCCGCTGAGTTCTCCAGGGTCTCGTCGTTGAAACTGTATTTGTTCGGCGGGTACTCGTAGATGTACCTGTAGGCATTGTACATCTCGTCGGAGAGCGCACCGCCCTCTCCGCTGCACATGGCGGTCTTGGCCATGGCGGATCCCTTCGAGAGTGCAATCTTCGCATTGGCAGACAGCGCTCCGAAGCTCATGTGGGATACGAAGACCGGGGTCTCCAGGACCATGGGTTTCTCCGCATTCTTACCGATGACTGTGCGGATGCTTACTTCTGCCCCGTCATCAAGCGGGAACCTTCCAAGCTGTGCACCTAGCACCAGGATGTCCTCGAACCCCGGGACCTTCATCTGGGTCTCCATGGCGGAGCTCAGACTCTTCCCGGTGTCGGCCATGTAGCGGATGTCATCCATCACGCCGCCGGTCTGTCTGACGGGGATGGGCTCCACGGCTTCGGTCACGGGTGCCGGGACATCGGCGGTCTCTTTCTTCTCCGTCTTGGGGGCGTCGGTCTGGGAACCTCCCATGAGCACGAACGCACTCTTGGGAGACCTGCAGAGAGGACATACCCAGTCGTCGGGAAGGTCCTCGAATTTCACTTTCTCGATAGCCTCGTCGTAGATCTCTCCGCATACGGTGCACTGATACTTGGCCATGATACTCGATTGACATGTAACTATATGAACGGGTCAGTCAGAGTCTTGAGTTCAGATCGGCATAGAACGCGGCGGTGGCTTCGTTGCTGTCGAGATTGAAGACCAGGGTATCGTATGTAGAATGCACCACTATGCAATTGGTGGTGGATTTCTTCACCGCCAACCAGTATTTCCCGAACTCGTCGTTGAGGAACCTGCCGCTGAGGTAGTCAGAACCCCCGTATCCGCCGACCCTGCTGCCGTATTGCACATCTTCCCTCAGTTCCACGAGGGTGATGTCCGTGTAGGCGATGTCCTTGTTGACCATGAACGCTTTGACAGTGAGGGAATCGTCGTCGAGGGAGGCATCTGTGTGTCCGGCAAGGAACATGAGTCCCAGGATCAAGGCGACGATTGCCACAACGGCGACGACCGATACGATGATCACGTTCCTTATGCTCTTCTTCATGGCCTTCTCGTTGGCATCCGAGACCTCCTTCGACACATGCAGCGATTCCGCATTCGTGAGGGACTTCAGCTGTTCGTATATGTGCGAGGTGGTGTTCTCGTCCCCGGTGTTGAATACCAGGATATTCTTCCCGCTGTGCCTGATGAGGATGAATGCATTGACGGACGTATCGCCACTGAAGGTATGGAAACCGAACTCCTTGTTGGTGAAGTCCCCGTATCCTTTCTTGAGTCCTCCGTAACCGTAAGTGCGGATGCCGGGATTATAGGATGTACGGAAATCCATGGCGTCGATGCGCGAATACGGTATGTCGAGGTCGACGAAAGGCGCCCTGATCCTCAGTGATGTCCCGGTGAGTTCCACATTAGTGGATTTCCCTCCGAAGACGGGGATCACGCCGATGAATATGGCCGCCACAAGGATGACTATGAACGCGACGGTGTCGAGGTCGGAGTAGATATAAAGGATCAGGTCGGCGATTATCGCAACGGTACTGAGCACGAAGAAGATGAAGAACCGGGCACCGAAGTTCATGTTCGTAGGTTGGATTACAAGGATTTAATGCTTGCCCCGCATCGCATACATGCCCGGAAGTATCTGTAAAACGGGTTTGCCCGCGGAGCATTGTCTAAGCTAAAATATCCGCATGGCGATTCGCACCCATGGCAACCGATGAGGAACTTCTCACCATGGCAGTGAACGAAGCGTTGGAAGGTATCCGTTCCGGTCACGGGGGACCATTCGGCTGCGTGATAGCCAGAGACGGGGAGGTCATCGACAGGGGACACAACCGTGTCCTGGTGGACAACGACCCCACCGCACACGGTGAGATCAGTGCCATACGCAACGCCTGCCGTACCCTGGGCACCATAGATTTGTCCGGCTGTACCCTCTACACGAGTTCCGAACCCTGCCCGATGTGCAAGGCCGCGATCTCCTGGGCAAAGGTCGGGAAGGTGGTTTTCGCCGCTACCATGAACGAGGCCAACGACATCCTCGGATTCAAGGACAAGAGGATGTCCGATGCGATCAGGAGGGGAGAGGACCTCACCCCTTCGGAACACCGCCACGTCCCGGGTTATCTGGAACCTTTCGAGGAGTACCGGGATATGCAGGGGCATATCTACGGCTGATCAGGATGATTCTTCCGGTTCGGTCACCTTGGAGAAAAGGGCCACGCCTGCCAGTACCACGACTCCTCCGACGAGGACCAATATGCCGGGTACCTCCCCGAACAGTACCAATCCCATAGCAGTCCCGAACACGGGTTCGAGCAGAGTTGTAAGTGCCACGAAAGCCGCCTTCTCGAACTTCAATCCCCAGTTGAAAATCGAA
>CAMNNR010000147.1 GCA_946545675.1 uncultured Thermoplasmata archaeon
GAAGATAGGGTACATGGAACAGTTCGTGGACATCCCCGAAGACATGACCGTCAGCGAGGTCCTGGAGGCTTCGTTCTCCTATGCGGAGCACATCAAGGTCCGCATGGCGGAGATCGATGCACTCTACAGCAGTGGCGGCGACATCGACTGGAACGCACTTGCCGAGGAACAGGCGGAACTCGAGGGCAAACTGCAGAAGTTCAACGGGGAGATCGGGGGCAAGCTCCTCGATGTCCTGAAACAGGTGAAGTTCCCCGAGGACTACCTGGACCGCAGGATGGGGGAACTCTCCGGAGGGGAGAAATCCAAGGTCATGATGGCCAGGACGGTCGTGCAGGTATCGGACTGCGACGTCATATTCATGGACGAACCCACCTCCCACCTTGACATCAGCACCATCGAGTGGATGGAGAGGCTGATCCTCTCCTCCGGATGCGCCGTGGTTGTGGTCAGTCACGACAGGTATTTCCTGGACAGGATCGCGCTTAAGGTACTGGAGATCGAGAACGGGAAATCCACCGAATACAAGGGCAACTACTCCGCATACGTCGAGAAGAAGAACATGGCCCTGGAGAGGCAGATGAGGGAGTACGAAAGGTACGCGGATGCCAAGAAGAAACAGGACGCACTAATCGAGGCCATGTTCCACGATGCCCGCAGATACATGGGAACCTACAAGACCCGCCTCATGATGGCCTCCAAACTCGAGGAGAAGGAGAGGCCCGAAGAGCAGAAGGACATCAACATCACGATAAAAGCCGCCCAGAAATCCGGCAAGAACGTCCTGATGGCCGAGAACATGTCGGTCAGCAGAGGCGACAGGGTTATCCTGTCCGGAGTCAACCTGGACATCCAGAAAGGAGATAAGGTGGGCGTGTTCGGTGCCAACGGTGCCGGTAAGTCCACCCTCATCAAGGCCATCTTGGGAGAACTACCTGTGACGGGGGAGCTGTGGGTGGCACCCGGCGCGAAGATCGGATACTACTCGCAGCAGCACGAGGGCCTCGACCTTAAACTCACTGCGGAGGAGCAGATGCTACACCTCATCGGTCCCGACAACAAGGCCGAGGCGAGGAAGGCTCTGGCACAGTTCCTCCTCACCGACGAGAACGTCACCAACAAGATGTCCACGCTCTCGGGCGGACAGAGGGCCAAGGTAGCACTGTGCCTCATGATGCACGGCGAGACCAACCTCCTCATCCTCGACGAGCCCACCAACTATGTGGACATCAACTCCAAACACATGCTGGAGAAAGCACTGGCCGAATACGACGGAGTGGTCATCACCATCACCCACGACAGGTACTTCCTGGACAACGTCTGCAACAAGGTCATAGAGGTGGCCAACGGCAAAGCAATTTGCCACAATGGTAACTACAGCGACCTGAAAGGTGCACCCGAACCGGTGAAACAGGCCGAGAAGGGCCAGATGTACCGTGTCGTCGAACCTTTCACCAATTGGACCACCCGCAAGAAGTACGCCAAGGGGGATAGGATCTCCATCACCCCCTCCGAGATGCCGGGATTCCAGGACGCCCTCGACAAAGGCAAGATACGCAAATCCTGAGTCACAGTTGGAGTGAATATCTGTTTATCGAGATATCCAGAATCCCCGGGAACCTGACCGAGATTAATATAGGAAATTGCAATCCGTATAGCAATTGACGAGGATTCCGAATGTGGTACGTGGTCGACGGAATGGACGGCTGCGGCAAAACAAGCGCCGCCGATTATATCGAAGCGAAACTCACAGCCGAAGGGCACAAGGTACTCGTCATCACCCACCCAAACAAGGACATCAAGGTCGGCCGGAAGGAAGCGGCATGGCTCCTGAAAGAGGGGAAGTTCGCGAAGATCGTTGCCACCCAATACTACATCCGCGACGTACTCCACTCGGTCCGCCTGATGAAGAAGAATAAGAAGACCCAGGAGTATGACGACATCATCTTCGTGAGGTACATCATGGCCGTGTCCTACGTACCCAAAGGCCTTTGCAAACCCGCATACAAGTTCTTCAAATTCCTGCTCCCCGAACCGGATGTCAAATTCTTCATCGACGTGGATGCGGAATCCGCTCTCGGACGCATAACCAGTAGGGGAGAAGAACTGGAATCCTTCGAGAACATCGACGACCTGACCGAGACCCGCGAGAAGATGCTGATGTTCATCCCGGACAACTGGTTCCTCGTCGACAACTGCGGAAGCTTCGAGAATACCAAGACCCAGATAGATGGATTCCTAGGGAGTATCGGGAAATGAGGATCCATGATCCCACCCATCTATACACGGGCGAAGTAACCGGCGGCACATACAAGGCCGCCAAGATCATCTCCTTCATCACCCAGCCCCAGCTGTTCTCCATCATACTGTTCGCAATCGTGTGCACGGCCTGCACCAATCTGTCGAGTTACGCAGTGAGCTATGGCATCTGTCTCTTCTTCGGATGCATCTTCCCCATCGCTGAGGTCCTCTTCTATTCCAAGAAGTTCCATAACGACGACGGGGATGTGGTGAGAAGGGAGGACAGGTTCATCCCCCTCCTGCTCGGGGTCCTCTCCTATGTGCTCGGAGTCATCGCCTTATGGTTCGCAGGTGCCCCCTGGCTCATCACCGTGCTGTTCATCTGCTACGCCGTGGTGACATTTGCGATAACCATAATCACCAACTGGTGGAAGATCAGCATCCACGCCTGCGGGATGATCGGCCCCACCATGGCCATCGCCCACCTCTACTTCCCCTGGGGTTTCCTGCTCCTTCTGCTGGTGCCCCCGATTTGCTGGTCCAGATATGTTCTTAAAAAACACACCCCTGCCCAGATGGCCGGCGGGATCATAGTTGGATTCGTCCT
>CAMNNR010000148.1 GCA_946545675.1 uncultured Thermoplasmata archaeon
GTTGACTTCGTCCATCAGATAGCACCGTCCACTTCGGCGGACAGGTCGTAGGGGCCGTCCAGTTTCTTTCCGTCGCGCCACAGCCTCTTGTCCTTTATGCACACTTTGCCGTCCGCGAACAGGCGGATGGTCGAGACTATCAGGGGCAGTTCCCTCTTGGCACCGTCCTCTCTGATCCTCTTGAAGAGGGGTTCGTTCTCCCCTTCCTTGGCTTTTATTTCCTCGAGGGTGCTGGTCTTCAGTTTGGTGTACATCTGTTCCCAGAGTGCGTCGTATTCTCCGCCGCGGATGGGGAATTCGCAGTAGGTCAGGGCGTCGCCGCGGTCGTGTTCCTTGGTGCAGATGTGCATCATGACTCCCTGGGATTCCGCGTCTTCGCTGATGAGCTGCCAGATGACCTCCTGCCAGGTCCCTTTGGGACCGGTGGGCAGTGCGGGGTGCAGGTTCAGCATATCGTAGACGTCGCAGGTCTCGTCGTCCATCCAGAGCATATACCCAGCGAGGATTCCGAGGTCCTGCCCGTAGCGGCCGGTCTTGTCGCGCAGCACCTTGCCGTATTCCATTCCCCACGCGACTTCGTCCTGTTTCCTGAGCTCGGGTTTGAATTTTCTCCAGGATTCGGTCACCAGGGGGATGCCGTATCCCTCAACCATATCGAAGAACATCTGTCTCTGTTCCTTCCTGGAGTTGGGGGTTTCAGTATTGTCCCAGTTGCAGAAAACGAAAGGTATCTCGATGTCGAGATTCCCTTTCTCCTTCTCGTCCATGACGGCCTTGAGCAGGTTTCTTGAACCAGGTCCCCGGCCGGTGGAGAACCATCCGAGCTTAAGCATAAACCTGCATCGAGCCCGTTCTATAAATTAAGGCGTGTCATTCACACGTCGAAAAGTACGGTGACAGCGGGGGTGTCCCTGTCGATATCCATCATATGGAACGTGACTGCCTTGATTTCGCCCCGCACGTGCATCTTCGAGCGGTTGAGGAGTTCGCCCTTCGCAGTGCAGGTGATATGGAGCCCGTCGATCTTCACGTCGAATTCCTTGCAGATGATGTTCTCGTAATCCTCGATGAAGAGGAGTTCCGACAGCATGGAATACAGGGCGTCCTCGTCATCCATCCCGGTGACCTCCACTACCCTAGTCTCGACTGGTTCCACGTCCCTGAGGTCGACGGTCTGGTCGAACATTCCGTATGCCAGGTTCTCGTAGCATTCTTCCAGGTTCTCACCGTATCCTTTGATCATGAGGTCTGCGGTGTGGTCGATCACTTCGTATCTCTGCATCGGCCCCGTATCATCGCTATACAATATATGATTTTAGCTCTACGAATTTCGTAGCAATAAAGGGGTTTTTTAACTAGAACCAATGAATTTTTTTCGAATTTGCTATCTCAACTCTCGATTTCAGGGAAATGACTTAATAAGTAGTTTCAATGCTGGATATCATGAGGATTACAATTGTCGGATGCGGCGCCATCGGTTCCAAGTTGGCCAAGGCCGCGGATGATATGGACGAAGTAAAGAGAATCTACCTTGTAGATATCAGGAAGGATATCGCTGACAAGGTAGCAGCAAGTCTGAAGAAGGCCATCGTGGTGGATTCCATCGAGGATGAGCTATATCACTGCGACCTGGTCATCGAGGCCTCCTCGCAGGCCGCAGCCAGGGATGTCGCGCCCCGCGTCGTCTCCCGCGGTGTGGATATGATGATCATGTCCGTCGGTTCTCTGGTGGACGACGACTACAGGCAGGCACTCTTCCAGAAGGCCAAGGAGCACGAGGCCAAGATCTTCATCCCTACCGGTGCGCTTTGCGGTGTCGACGGACTCCGTTCCGCAGCAGGCGACGAGATCCTGTCCGTCACCCTGACCACCACCAAGGGCCCCAAGTCCCTCTCAGGCGTCCAGTATCTCATCGACAAGGGTATTGAAGTGGACAAGCTAACCGAGAAGACCGTTGTCTTCGAGGGCCCTGCCAGGGAGGCTGTCAAGTTCTTCCCCCGCAACATCAACGTCGCGGCTACCGTGTCCCTCATGGGAATCGGTTTCGACAGGACCAAGGTCAAGATCATCCTCGATCCTGAAGCAACCAGCAACTCCCACGAGCTGAGTGTCGAAGGTAACTTCGGAACGTTCGTGTCCCACACCTACAACGTTCCCTCCCCGGACAACCCCAAGACCTCGTACCTAGCTGTCCTTTCCGCCATATCGGCGCTCAAGAGGATCTGCAGGAACGAATGGATCGGTATCTGAAACTCCAACGCCCCGCCTGACGGCGGGGCAATTTTTTAGTATCTGGCACATCATAGACCACCTTAGTTCAAGTGGTCAATATGGGAATCTTAAGAACAGAGAGATTGATGCAGAATGCACCCGATATGGATGCCATAATCATCGCAAACGATGGTGAGCCTTTTCTCGATTCGTCCTTCTGGTACGTCACCGAACAGAGTTCCGGTTGTTTTGAAAGTTCTTACGCCGTCGTGAAAAAGGACGGCTCCATGGACGTCATAGTCAACATCCTGGAAGAGGAGACCGCACGCACCGGTAAAGGGGACGTGAAGGTCTACCACGACAGGGATGAACTGGTGAAGTACTTCCGGGAAGCTCTCAGCGGATGCGAGAAAGTAGGGTTCAATGTCCACAGTGCGACCTACGCCTCTGTCACCGGTATCAAGAAACTGGTCGACAGGGAATTCGAAATTGTGGATGCTTCCGACGCACTCGCAGCGACCTATGCAATCAAAGACGAGAAGGAGATCGCCGCCACACGCA
>CAMNNR010000149.1 GCA_946545675.1 uncultured Thermoplasmata archaeon
GCCGCGGGGAGGAACTGCTCCACGCCAGGGTCAAGGTCCCCGTCGGGATCCTCCCCCGTTTCGTGAAGGTCCCCTCCGAGGGCAGGAAGAAACAGTATGTCCTGCTGGAGAACATCGTCAAGGAGCATATCGGCTCCCTCTTCCCCGGCATCGAGGTGCTGGGATGTTACAAGTTCCGCATCACCCGCAACGCCGATGTCAAAGTCACGATCGACGAAGCCGTCGACCTGATGTCCGCCGTGGAGGACGCACTGGACTCCCGCGACACCGGATTCCCTGTGAGGATGGTCGTGGAGGACACCATGCCTACCGACCTGGTGAACGTCTTCGCCAAGAACCTCAAGCTCCTGGAGAACCAGGTCACGCGCGCATCCGACAAGGGAATGATGCTCACCGACCTGTGGGAAATAGCGGGTCTGGGTATCCCCTCGCTGAAGGACAAGCCCCTGGTGGGCAGCGTGCCCATGGAACTCATGGAGAGTCCGAGCATATTCGACGCGGTGAAGAAGAAGGACTGGATCCTCTTCCATCCTTACGAGACCTTCGATACCGTCGTGAGGTTCCTCAGGGAATCCGCCGAAGACCCCAGCGTCCAGTCCATCAAGATCTGCCTGTACCGTCTTGGCAAGAACCCCGAGATCATAAAACAGCTCATGCGCGCCAAGGACAAGGGGAAGGCAGTCTCCGTCCTGATGGAACTGAGGGCGAAGTTCGATGAGGTCAACAACATCGCCGTCGCAAGGGAACTGGAGAAGATCGGTGTCCACGTCGTCTACGGTCCCGTGAACCTCAAGGTGCATTCCAAGCTGCTCCAGGTCGTCAGGCTGGAGAGGGATCACCTGGTCAGGTACACCCACATGAGCTCCGGCAATTACAACGAGAACACCGCCAAGCAGTATTCCGACATCTCGTTCATCACCTGCAACCAGGAGATCGGGGAGGACGTCGGGGAGCTCTTCAACCTCCTGACCGGGTACTTCGGACCCAGGGAGTACAGGCATCTCCTCGTCGCCCCGCTTACGCTGAAGAGCAGACTCATCGACATGATCCGCCGCGAGATCGAGAACCACAAGCACGGTGGAAAGGCGTACATCGCCATGAAGGCCAACGGCCTCATTGATTCCGACATCATCGCGGAACTCTACCGCGCTTCGATGGAGGGAGTGAAAGTCGATCTCAACATCAGGGGTCTGTGCTGCCTCCGTCCCGGGGTGAAGGGAGTCTCCGACAACATCACCGTCACCAGCATCGTGGACCGCTTCCTGGAACATGCCAGGATCTATTATTTCGAGAACGACGGCGACCCCAAGATGTACCTCGGTTCCTCCGATATGATGCCCAGGAACCTCATCGCCCGCGTGGAGGTCCTCTTCCCCATCCTCGACCCCGATATGATGGTGGCCATCCGCGACAACATCCTGAAGATATGTCTGGCTGACAACGTGAAGGCCAGGGTCCTCAAGAGCGACGGTAACTACGTCATGAGGAAGCGGAAATCCGGCGAGCCCAAGCTTCGCTCCCAGACGTGGTTCATAGAGCACAGAGGAGCCTGGCATGACTGATGCCGCCGCGTTCATCGACGTCGGTACCAATTCCATTCACATGATAGTCGTGGACTTCTCCGGCGGCATGCCGGGGACCACGGTGTTCCAGGACAAGGAGACCCTCCGCATGGGGAGGGGACTTTATGAGACCGGGGAGCTGGACAAAGCCACTCTGGGCAGGATCGAAGTGGTCCTCAACAAATTCTGTCAGATCGCTAAAGAGTACGGCGCGGAGGACATAATAGCCATGGCCACCTGTGCGGCCCGTGAAGCCCCCAACGCTCTGGAACTCCTCAACATCGCCACCGGATGCGGCATAGATTTGCGTGTCATCCCCGGCAAGGAAGAGGCCAGGCTGATCCGTCTCGGAGTCCTGGGGATCCATTGTGCCAGACGTACGCTTTGCATTGATATCGGAGGAGGGAGTACCGAGCTCGCCCTGGCCGATGGGGAGGAGAACCTCTACCTCGACAGCCTCAGTCTCGGGGCGGTCCGCATGGCCTACGGGTCAGGCATAGATCAGAAGGGGAAGGTCACCGCGAAGCAATATGATTCCCTCAAACGCATGGTAGACGAGCAGTCCTATCGTTCCGTGGACATCCTCAAAGCATACGGTTTCGATGAGGTCGTCGGATCCTCCGGTACCGTCGAGGCACTCGCCGATGCATGTGCCGCGAGACGCGGTGACGGGGACGGGAGTTACCTGCTCCTTTCCGAATTGAAAGTTCTGATGAAAGACATGTGTGGCCTGACCGCCGAACAGCGCGGTCTCCTCCCGAAGGTGTCGCCCGGACGTGCCGAGATCGTCATCGGCGGAGGCGTGGTCGCCGAAGAACTCATGGAGGCCTTAGGCATAGAGAGGATGGCCATAAGCCGCTCCGGTCTCCGCGAGGGTATGAAGATGGACTACATGATGTCCCGCGGCTACACCGACAAATCGCTCCGCGAATCCTCCGTCAAGACGCTGGCCACGAGATACGGATGTGACGGCAACCACGGCAGGGCGGTGGAGAGGTACACTCGTATGCTCTATAGCGAGTTCACCCGCATCAACCTCATATCGAAGGGCCCTCAGGAAGAACTCCTGGTCTATGCGGCCCGTCTCCTGGATGTCGGTACGTTCATCAACTACGACCGTCACAACATCCATTCCTACGAGATCATCCGCAATTCCTACCTGGCGGGATT
>CAMNNR010000150.1 GCA_946545675.1 uncultured Thermoplasmata archaeon
TGTTCTACGGCGCGATGGTCGTGGAAGCCGTCATCGCCCTCGTGTGGGCACTGGTGGGTCTTGCCTACTACGGGGATACTGGACCGCTTTCGGCCGCTCTCAGCGCCGGCGGTGCATCCGTCGTCGTGCACGACATCGCCACCGGTGTCGCAGGGCCCGTCGGAGGCATCATGGCAGTCATCGGTGTGATAGTGTGCCCCATCACCTCCGGCGATACCGCATTACGTGCCGCCAGGTTGATGGCGGAGGACGAGCACGGGGTAAAGGAAGGGGACATGACGTTCTCTATTACCATCACCGCGATAATGATGGCCGTCATCATCGGACTGACCCTGATCGACTTCACCGTTCTCTGGAACTACTTCTCCTGGCTGAACCAGACCCTGGCGACCATCGTCCTCTGGACCGCGACTGTCTTCATAATCAGGGCCTTGGGCAAGAGGATGTATTCAGTCATCACCGCCTTGCCGGCCACGTTCATGACGTTCATCGTGACCTCCTTCATCTTCCATTCCAAACTGGGATTGGGTCTCGGATACGACATCTCCCTGTGCATAGGCGCCTTCATCACCGTCGTGGCCTTCGTCCTCTACCTGAGGGTTCTGGTTTCTGGGACTGCCGGAACCGACGGTCGTCAATCCGCCTGAGATGGAAGATTTAAAATCTACGAGCAGTTAGTGCCCCCAATGGATTTCGAATCCCTGCGCAGAGACTTCCCTACCATGCGGACCGACAGCGGCGTCTACCTGGACAGCTCCTGCCAGTCGCTACGCCCGGATTCGGTGATCGCAGCCATCACCGAATACTACGAGAAGTACCCGGTCTGCGGGGGGAGGAGCGTGCACCATCTGGCCAACGAGGTCTCCATCCGCGTGGACGAGACCCGCGAGAAGCTGTGTTCCTTCTTCGACGGCGAAGCTCCCGGTGATTTCGTGTTCACCAAGAACACCACGGAAGCCGTCAACACCGTCGCAGGCGGTTTCCCCCTGTCGAAAGGCGACGTCGTCGTGACCACGGATTCCGAACACAATTCCAACTACGTCCCCTGGCTGAATCTCCGTGATTCGATAGGCATCGGGATCAGGCGTTCGGAATCGGGGAAGGATGGTGTCTTCGACATCGAATCCTTCAAGAGCCAGATAGACAGATCCGTGAAGCTTGTATCGGTGACCCAATGTAGCAATGTCACCGGATGTACGGTACCCATCCGCGAGGTGGCGGAGATAGCCCACGACCACGGGGCGAAGATCCTCGTCGACGGTTCCCAGGCCGCCCCCCACATCAAGGTAGACATGAAAGCCGCGGACATCGACTACTATGCCCTTTCCCTGCACAAGATGCTTGGGCCCTCGGGCATGGGCGTCCTCTACGGCAAGCAGGAGGAATTGGAACGCCTCCGTCCCCGTCTCTACGGCGGCGGGATGGTCGGCCTGGTCACATACGACAGTGTCAACTTCGCACCCGTACCCGATAGGTTCGAAGCCGGTCTCCAGAACTATTCCGGTATCTTCGGAACCAAAGCAGCAGTGGAATACCTTGAAAAAGTCGGTATGGAGAACATCATGAGGCATGATGCAGAACTCCTTAGTTACATGCATGAACTCACTTCCGACATCAAGGGTCTGCGTCTCGTCGGCCCCGATGATCCTTCCAAACGCTGTTCCATCATGTCCTTCAACATCGACGGACTCGGCGCTCATGACGTCGCCATGATGCTCGACAGCATCGACGGCATCATGGTCCGTTCCGGTATGCATTGTGCCCATCCTTTCTTCGTCGCCCGTGAGACCGAGGGTAGCGTTCGTGCCTCTGTCTATATTTACAATAATAAGAATGACATCGAGCGCTTCGCTACCGCTCTTCGCAAGATCTCCGAACAGTTCGGTGCCTGATTCTCTGTCTTCTGCATTCGTCAATATGCTTATATAATTTAATTGCATACAATTTAATTGTACAAAATTAATAGGTGGTTTAGTATGGCAAACGAGAATTTGATCAAAGCAATGCAGATGATTGTGGACGAGCTGTCCCAGCAGGCAGACGGACACATGATTCAGTCAAAGGTCTTCGCAAGCGAAGGATTCTCCAAACTCGCGGAGAAATACGCCGAGCACGCTGAAGAGGAACGCGGATTCGTCGCCAGGTTCATCGAGCGTATGCTCGACCTCGGGGCCGTTCCGGTCAACGGTGACAAGAAGGCCTCGCAGACCATCACGGATCCCGTGGAGTGGCTCGAATACGACCACAAGGTATCAGTCTACGGATTGAACTCCCTCAAGGAGATCATGAAGATGGCCGGAGACGACATCACTTCGTACGAACTCCTCAAGGAGTACTACATGGACGAGGAAGAAGACATGTACTGGGCCGAGGAACAGCTCGACCTGATCGAGATGATCGGCAAGCAGAACTGGCTCGTAAAGCAGATGTGAGTTGTTTTGAATGAGCATTTATGATTTCAAAGTCAGGAAAATGGACGGGTCCGAGCAGGACCTCGCTGAATACAAAGGAAAACTCGTCATGATCGTGAACACCGCAACCGGCTGCGGTTTCACCCCCCAGTACGAGGACCTCCAGAAACTCTACGACGAGTTCAAGGACAAGGGCTTCGAGATCCTGGACTTCCCCTGCAACCAGTTCAAGGAGCAGGCGCCCGGCACCGACGAGGAGATCCACACCTTCTGTAAAGGAAGGTTCGGGATCGCCTTCCCCCAGTTCTCCAA
>CAMNNR010000151.1 GCA_946545675.1 uncultured Thermoplasmata archaeon
ATGTCCACCTGGACATGATGTCGTCCCTCTTCAACAACTTCCAATGCTACCAGATTGGCTTCAAGGCCGGTTGGATGAACAGCGAGGAAACCACCGGACTGTTCCTCCAGGCCACAAGCTCTCCCTATGGGGAAAAGCCCTTCGACGCGATGGTCTATTCAGCGCAGTATCAAGGATATTACGGTCCTGTAAGCCTCTTATATAGCGCCAATATGATGAAAAACTGGGACGGAGAGAATGTGTTCATGTTCACCCTCGGCAATCAGATCGAGCTTGGCGACTGGACTCTCCAGGCTGACTTCACCAACAAGGTCGGAAGCACTGATTTCATCCTCCGCGACGGAGTGACCATCTTCGGCACGGCCAAGTTCAACCCGTCTGACCGCTGGGAATTTGTCGGCCGGGCCGGTTTCGAGCACACCCACAACGCCAATCTGGACAACGGGATTTTCGGTGTCGCGGCCCACTGGTTCCCGCTCAGGAACAGCCGTAATCTGAGAATACACCTCGCCGGCGCACATCAGCATTATCTGAAGATGAACTCCCTCACTATCGGGGCAATGTACTACCTAAACATCCCCAGGAAGAACAGATAATGGGCGGTACCAAGAAAGACATCATCATCGACATAGAGCACCTCTCGAAGTCCTTCGGGGACCATAAGGTGCTGGATGATATATCCCTGTACATCCGTAAAGGAGAGTTTTTGACCCTTCTGGGACCTTCGGGCTGCGGCAAGACTACCCTGCTGCGCCTTATCGCCGGGTTCCTTCAGCCTGACGAGGGCAAGATCATGATGGAATGGGACAACCGGGGAGGAAAGACAGAGTTCCGCGACGTGGCGGGGATTCCCCCTCATCAGAGGCCATTGAACACTGTTTTCCAGCGCTATGCCCTCTTCCCTCACCTGGATGTCTATGACAACATCGCTTTCGGACTCAAGCTCAAAGGAGTCCCCAAAGACGAGATTGACACCAGGGTCCGTAAGGTTCTCAAGCTCGTGAGCATGAGCGACTACGAGGACCGGGACGTGGATTCCCTCTCCGGCGGGCAGCAGCAGAGGGTCGCGATTGCCAGGGCTATCGTCAACCGGCCGAAGGTTCTGCTCCTGGACGAGCCGCTTGCCGCCCTCGACCTCAAGATGAGGCAGGACATGCAGATCGAGCTCAAGGAGATGCACCAGAAGCTCGGCATCACCTTCATCTATGTCACCCACGACCAGGGCGAGGCCCTGACACTGAGCGACACGATCGCCGTGATGAACGAGGGTAAGATCCAACAGATAGGCACTCCGACCGACATCTACAACGAGCCGGTCAATTCCTTCGTGGCTGACTTCATCGGGGAGAGCAACATCCTGAACGGCACGATGATCCGCGACCGGGAGGTCAGTTTCATCGGTCACGATTTTCCCTGCGTGGACGAAGGTTTCGGCGAGAATGTTCCCGTCGATGTGGTGATCCGCCCGGAGGATATCATCATCGGAAACGACACGGAATCAGCCCAATTCACCGGAACTGTCAAGTCCTGCGCCTTCAAGGGCGTCCACTACGAGATGTACGTCGACACCGACTCCGGCAACGAGCTCCAGATCCAGGACTACGATGCCTACGAGCCTGGCTCCAAGGTCGGGATGAGAATCAATCCGGACGACATACAGGTCATGAAAAAAGAGAGGACGGAGAACGTCATCGACTGCGAGATAATCGACGGGACCCACATCAAGATGCTCGGCGAGGAGTTCGAGTGCGCTCCGATCCCCGACCACGATCGGGAATCCACCGGGCACCCCCGCGCCCACTTCTCCTTCTCGAAGGTCGATCTCTGGGACCACGAGGACGAGGGAGTCACAACCGGCGAAGTCTGGTTCATCCTCTACAAAGGCGACCACTACCACCTCACGGTCAAGACCGACAGCGGGGAATATCTCTACGTCGACACCGACGACATCTGGGACAAGGGCGACCTTGTCGGAATCAGCATCCAACCGGAGGACATCATAGTCGAGACTGGAGATGGGCAAGAGAAGTAACTGGGCGCTCCCCTATTTCATATTCCTTATCCTTTTCGTGGTCCTGCCGCTGATCCTGATCGCCCTCTACGCGTTCAGAGACGGGAGCGGAGGATTCACCATGAGGAACATCACCAAGTTCTTCACTGACGGGGACGCTCTCAGCACATTCGCCGTTTCGATTGAGGTGGCAGTTGAGAACACGCTGATCTGCCTGCTTTTAGGCTATCCTGCCGCATGGATTCTCGCCAATAAGGACCTCAACAAGTCGGCGGTGACCGCGATCCTTTTCATCCTCCCGATGTGGATCAACGCCCTCATGAGGACCCTCGCCACAGCCGAGCTTTTCAACGTCATGGGATTCACTCTCGGAAAGGGAACCCTGATCTTCGGTATGGTCTACGACTACCTGCCCTTCATGATCTATCCGATCTACAACGTCCTCCTCAAGATGGACAAGTCCTACGGCGAGGCCGCCGCTGATCTCGGCGCCACCCCTTCGGAGGTCTTCATGAAGGTCACTCTGCCTCTCTCGAAGCCCGGGATATTCAGCGGGATCCTGATGGTCTTCATGCCCACGGTCAGCACCTTCGCGATCTCCGAGTTCCTGACCAACAACAAGATAAAGCTCTTCGGTACCATCATCCAGGAGAACATCAACTCCTCGATGTGGAACTACG
>CAMNNR010000152.1 GCA_946545675.1 uncultured Thermoplasmata archaeon
ATGATCGTTCCCTCACTGGTGAATGCCCACACCCATTGTGCAGATGCGGGCGTCAAACCCCAACCGGGGATGACCCTCGAAGAACTCGTGGCCCCGCCGGACGGGCTCAAGCACCGCTATCTGCGGGAGACCCCCAGGGACATCCTCGTCAGAGATATGGCGGATTTCGAAAGAAGGTCGAAGGCGAACGGCATCGGCACCTTCGTGGACTTCCGCGAAGGCGGGGCGGAAGGCTGCCGTATGGCCCGCGAGGCCTGTCCCTCCGCCGTGATCCTCGGACGCCCTGTCTCCCCCGAATACGATTACAACGAAGTGGAGGAGATCCTGTCGGTCGCCGACGGCATCGCACTGCCCTCCCTCAGCGACATGGATTTCGGCTACATCGAAAAGGTCGCCGAACAGACCCACAGGGCCGGAAAGGCCTTCGCCATGCATGTCAGCGAACGCGTCAGGGAGGACATAGACGCCGTCCTCAGCCTGGAACCCGCATTCGTCGTGCACATGGTTGAGGCAACAGACCCAGACCTCAGAAAATGCGTCGATGCGGATGTCCCCATTGCGGTGTGTCCCCGGTCCAACCGCTTCTTCGGTAAGGTCCCTCCGCTGGCACGCATGGTGGAGGCCGGCAACACCGTCGCCCTGGGCACCGACAACGCCATGCTGTGCTCTCCCGACCTCCGTCCGGAGGCCCTGCTCGCCAATTCGATCCTGGGCGACACACCTGCCTCGCGCGCGTGGACGTGGGGGTGCCTGCACACGTGCGGGAAATTATTATATCGTACGCCAAGGTTATCCGCGTCTAGATACAGGGAGGAGAGTTACTCCGTCCTGCCCATGAGCGGACAGGCCCCGGAGAGCGCCTGGACCTCAGACGGTCCCGCCATCCCCCTGTGAACCACAGGAGTGATTCGTATGAGTTTCCAGAAAATCCTGATACCCATTGACGGTAGTGTTTACTCAGATGCAGCGATCGACAAGGCCACCGAGCTCGCCAAAATTGCAGGTTCGGAACTCACCCTGTTCTTCACCATCGACACTTCCATCTACACCCACACAGCCGCAAGCAGCAGCCTGTCCAACCTGGAACACATCCTCAAGATGGAGATGGACGAGGTCCTGAAGGCAGGAGAGGAGAAGGTGAAGGACGCAGGACTCACATGCAAGACCCGTTATTCCGAAGGCATCCCCGGCAAGGAGATCTGCGAGATCTCAGGCGAGTACGACCTGATCATCATGGGGACCGCAGGAAGGACCGGGATCAAGAAGATGATCCTGGGAAGCGTCACCCAGCACGTAGTCACTGGGGCGAAGTGCCCCGTAATGTCAGTAAAGGCAAAGGAATGATATCATGAAGACAGTAGCAGACATAATGACCCCGGCGCCCATCGTCGCCCAGGTGCCCGGAACCCGCAACGATGTTATCAACACCATGGTGAGGAACAAGCTCACCGGACTCCCCGTGGTCCGCTCTTCCGACGGAAAGCTCATGGGAATCGTCTCCAGGAGGGACATCTTCAAGAACTTCAACGAGAGCCAGCTCTCCCTCATCATGAAGAGGGACTGCATCACCATCGAACCCCTCGAGCCCATCGCCGTGGCAGCCAGGATCTTCTCCGAGAAGAGGATCCACAGGCTTCCCGTGGTGGAGAACAACAGGCTCGTGGGAATCATCACCCCCACCGACATCCTGAAGGAGATCAAGGGGATGAAGACCCGCATGACCGCCGAGGACGTCATCAACACCACCTGTGTCACCGCTTACGAGGAGGACCCCCTCACCTATGCCGTGGCAGCCATGAGGATCAGCGACGTCGCCGCCCTTCCCGTCCTTGACGCGAAGGGAAACCTCACCGGAATCCTCACCGACCGTGACCTCTTCAGCGACCAGATCTCCGACGAGGATGCGGCCAAGAAGCTGGGTGTCGAGGACAGTAAGCTCATCGGACTGAGGAACGTCCTCCCCCTGTTCTACACCGCCACCGAATCATACTACAACAACGACAAGACCGTCAAGGACTACATGATCCCCAAGCCCCTCACCGTGTTCACAAAGACCACGCTCAACGAGGTCGCCCGCCTCATGCTCTCCAACGACTTCGGACAGGTCCCCGTCCGCGGCACCAAGGACGAGCTCATCGGGATGATCTACGACGTGGATGTCCTCCGTGCCATCACGGGGGCGCTGAATTGAGCGACGAGAAACTGTCGGATACCCTGATGGCCCTCTTCAGGCGCAGGGGTTTCATCTGGCCTTCCTACGACATCTACGGCGGAGTCGCCGGGATGTACGACTACGGACCCCTGGGATTCAACCTCAGGAACAACATCGTCGAGGAGTGGAGGTCGCTCTTCAAGGGCCGCGAGGGATTCGTGGAGATCGACTCCGAGTACGTAGGCCCTAGGGAGGTCTTCAAGGCCTCCGGACACCTCGACAAGTTCGCGGACAAAATCACCTACTGTACCAAGTGCGGCGCACCCTTCAGGGCAGACCACTTGGTCAAGGACTTCTACAACAACCCCGACACCATGACCGAGAAGGAACTGGAACAGGCTTTCGTGGACCACAA
>CAMNNR010000153.1 GCA_946545675.1 uncultured Thermoplasmata archaeon
AAGGTAATTCGGGGCCTTGGCCCCGATAGAGTTTCAAAACAGTCCTTTGGACTCTGCGTCGACCTCGTCGAACTCCTTCTCGATCTCCTCGGTGGCACCGCCGGTGGCGAGACTGACCGCAACCATAGCGATCACGGCGAAGAGGAATCCGGGGACGAGCTCGTAAAGGCCGGTGTTGTAAACACAGCACTTGAGGACGCTGTCAGCGGAGAGGAAGGTGTTCCACAGGATCGTGGTAATGAAACCGACGACCATACCTGCGAAGGCACCCTTTCCGTTGGACTTCTTCCAGTAAAGGGAGAGAAGCACCACAGGACCGAAAGCGGCTCCGAAGCCGGCCCATGCGAAGGACACGAGGTCCATGATGGAACTGTTGGGGTCGAGCGCGATGATGGCGGCGATTATCGCGATGACGATGACGACAGCCCTGGACATCCACATGAGCGCATTATCGGAATATTTCTTCTTGGAAAGGCTCATGAGATCGTTGGTTACCGCTGCGGAGGCAACGAGAAGCTGAGAGTCGGAGGTACTCATGACAGCAGCCATGAGTGCGGAGTAGAGGATACCCATGATGATAGGTGCGAACAGTCCGCCGACCATTACGATGAAGACGGTCTGAGCTTCCGCCTTGGTCGTGAAACCAGGGTGGTACGCCTGACCGACGACTCCGACGAGGATGGCGAATGCGAGTGCGACGATGATCCATACGGTACCGACACGCCTTGCGACCTTGGCTTCTTTGGCATCCTCGAGGGCCATGTACCTCACGAGGATATGGGGCATACCGAAGTAACCGAGACCCCAGGCTAGCGAGGAGATGATGGACATCGCGGCGATGGTGGAACCGTCAGCGTTCTTGAAGAAGTCGAGGAACCCGGAGAATGCGGGAGCGTCGGTGATTGCCGCAACCTGATCCCATCCGCCAAGGGAACCGATGGCTGCCAGGGGGACGACGATGATTGCTACGAGCATCAGCATTGCCTGAAGGACATCTGTCCAGCAGATTGCTTTGAAACCGCCCAGTACAGTGTATGCGATGATGACGACCACACCGACCAGCATACACATCGTATAGTCAAGTTCGGTGACAAATGAATTGAGGATGTTACCTGCACTGACGAATCCGGATGCCACATAAGGAACGAAGAAGACGATGATGACTATTGCACTCATGGTCTTCAGGATGTTCTTCTCATCCCTGAAACGGTTGGAGAAGTACTGTGAAAGGGTGATTGAGTCGCCCGCTTTATGGGAATAGTTTCTGAGACGTTTCGCGACGAACAGCCATGCGAGATATGAACCGATGGCAAGTCCGATTCCGATCCACGCCTGACCGATACCGAAGAGATAGATCGATCCGGGAAGACCGAGAAGGAGCCATCCGCTCATGTCGGAGGCTTGGGCGGACAATGCCGCTACATAGGGGTTGAGCTTCCTTCCGCCGAGGACGTAGTCCTTCATTCCGTGGGACTTGTTGTAAAAATAGAATCCCACCAGGAGAACGATGACGAAATAGGCGATGAACCCCACTAAGATTTGGAAATCCATTGTTGAATGCTCCTGATGGAAATGGTATCCGTTTATCCTATAAAGGGTGTACCCAGAGGGAATACGCTCTGGATGATGGAAAAATATGGGGGATATACCCCCGTTAAAGTTTCAAAGCATGCTGAGGACGAGGTCAGAATACTCGACGGGGTCGTCGAGAGGCTGACCGGCCATCAGACAGGCCTGACCGTACATGACCTTGACGATCTTGGCGGCCCTGTCCTTGTCTCCCTCGAAAGCGGTCTTGAGGGAGTTGAACGCATCGGATTCGGCGTTGAGTTCCAGCACGCGTTCGGCTTTGATGGCGCCCATACCGTCGGCACCGGGCATCTCCCTGAAGTACTTCTCAACTTCGAAGGTGATGTTGCCCTGGGTACTCAGGAGGACTGCGTGGTTCTTCAGCTTGTGGGAGATCTTGACGGCCTTGACGCTCTCGCCTAGGGTCTCCTTTGCGAAGTCCACCAGGTCCTTGTACTCCTCGTCCTTCTTCTCCGCCTCCTTCTTCTCCTCCTCTGACTCGAGTCCGAGGTCCTCGGAAGTGACGTTACAGAACTCCTTCTCGTTGTAGTTCCTGAGGGTGCTGGTGACGAAGGTGTCGATCTCGTCGGTGAAGACGAGCACATCGTAACCCTTCTCGAGCACGGGCTCCACCTGCGGGAGCTTCTTGGCGCTCGCGGTGTTGTCGGAGGTCACGAAGTATATCTTCTTCTGATCCTCAGCCATGGCCTCGACGTACTGTGCCAGCGAGATCTGTTTGTCCTCTTTCACGGAGGGGAACATGACCAGGTCCTTGAGCAGATCGGCCTGTGCTCCGTACTGGTCCACCACACCGTATTTGATCTGCTTGCCGAAGCTTGTGTAGAAGGTCTGGTACTTCTCGTTGTCCTCCTTCATGAGACGCTCCAGATCGGCCTTGATCTTCTTTGTGAGGTTGCTGCCGACGGCCTTGAGCTGACGG